>NZ_JAKGBH010000046.1:0-35863 GCF_021532515.1 Pseudoalteromonas sp. PAST1
AATCTGGCGCAGATCTCATCGTAGAGCTGGGACTAATGTTAGTCTCTAATAGACTCTGAATACATTAGCGCAAACCATCTCCGTTATTTTTAGTTATTAACTTGCAAAACGGGGCGTACCATACATTTTGTCCAGTGAGCAGTATCTAAGTAGGCTTGTTCAACTTGCTCTTGCGCTTCTACAAAGCTGGCAAAATCATGAGCGACTAACCATGGATCGTGCGGGCTCTTAATCGCCGCAATAATGTCGTCAAATAAATTAGGCTCAAACAGGTTAAAATGACCGCTCTCAAGTAATTGCATTACTTTATAGAGGCTGTCAGTTTGGTGAATAATCTGCTCAGGATTATAGTGTGCTTTGATATCGTCAATTTGCTCTGCACGTGCACCAAATAAGAAGAAGTTATCAGCACCCACTGCATCACGAATTTCAATGTTAGCGCCATCTAACGTACCTATAGTCAAAGCACCGTTCATCATGAACTTCATGTTACCTGTGCCAGATGCTTCTTTACCTGCTGTAGAAATTTGCTCAGATAAATCAGTTGCTGGGCAAATAGTTTCCATGGCTGTTACGTTGTAGTTTGGTAAAAAAGCAACTCTTAAATACGGTTTAGCAAGCGGATCTTTATTGATCACTTCTGCTACGTTATTAATTAATTTAATAATTTTCTTCGCCATGTAGTAACCTGGTGCAGCTTTACCGCCCAGTAGCACGCAACGAGGAACAATGTTTGCTGTATCGCCTTGGCGAATACGATCGTAAAGGTGAATAACGTGCAGTACGTTTAATAGCTGACGCTTATATTCGTGAATACGTTTAACTTGCACGTCAAACATCATTTCTGCGTCAAACTGTACACCACAGCGGTTTTTTACTAATTCAACAAGGCGTTGCTTATTAGTGTGCTTTACAGCTTGCCATTGATTATGGAATTTAGGGTCGTCATATAGACGGCGTAACTGGCTAATTTTGCTAAAGTCAGCAACCCATTCATCACCAATGTGTTGATTAAGCAGTTTAGCCAACTCTGGGTTACAATGTGCTAACCAACGACGCGGTGTTACACCATTGGTTTTATTATTGAATTTATCTGGCCATAGCTGATAAAACTCGTTAAATAAGCCAGCTTTAAGCAGCTCAGTGTGAAGTGCAGCCACACCATTAACCGAATAACTACCCACAATCGCTAAATATGCCATGCGAATTTGCGGCTCAGGGCCTTCTTCGATCAGTGACAGTGCACGCTGTTTTTCAACATCACCAGGCCAAGCTAACGCAACTTCGGCTAAGAAACGCGCATTGATTTCATAAATAATTTCTAAGATACGCGGTAGTAATCGGGCAAATAAAGATACTGACCACTTCTCTAATGCTTCAGGAAGTAAAGTGTGGTTTGTATAAGCCATGGTCTTAGTCGTGATAGACCACGCTTCTTGCCAATCTAGCTCATACTCATCAACCAAAATACGCATAAGCTCAGCAACAGCAATACTTGGGTGCGTATCGTTTAATTGAAAAACATGGTAATCAGCAAAGTCAGAGAAGTCTTCGCCATGTTTGCTAACCCAGGTATCAATGATGTCTTGTAAACTCGCCGATGATAAGAAGTATTGCTGACGTAAACGTAGCTCTTTACCGTTCTCGCTACTATCATTTGGGTAAAGTACCATTGTGATTTGTTCAGCTAAGTTTTTACGCGCTACAGCTTCTGAGTAACTACCCGCATTGAACTCGCTTAAATCAAATTCGTCAGTGGCTTCTGATTTCCATAAACGTAGGGTGTTTACAATATCGTTCTTGTAACCCGGAATCGGCACATCATAAGGAACAGCTAAGACATCATGAGAATCTAGCCATTGACGGTGTTCACGACCCTGTTTATCAGTATAGCTTTCAACATGACCGAAGAATTTTACGCGTTTTGATTGCTCAGGCGCACTCAGCTCCCACGGGTGCCCTTCGCGTAACCAATTATCTGGTTGTTCAATTTTATGACCATTTTCAATAGCTTGATTAAACATGCCATATTCATAACGAATACCATAGCCAACCACTGGTAATGCAAGACTTGCACAGCTATCTAAAAAACATGCAGCTAAGCGCCCTAAGCCACCATTACCTAGACCTGCATCATGCTCAGCCTCCGCAACTTGCTCAAGTTCGGTGCAGTATTCTTGCAACGCCTTAGCTACTTGCTCATCTAAATCTAAGTTTAAAATCGCATTGCCAAGGGCGCGGCCCATTAAAAATTCAAGTGACAAGTAAGCTGTTTTACGGCGTTTTTGTTCATGAATTTGCTGTTTTGTTACTCGGCAACGAGCAACTAATCGGTCACGAATAGTTAATGCTAATGCATGGTATAAATACAGTTGTGATTTACCTACTTTGTCACGTCCAAGGGTGTAATAAAAATGGCGTGATAAATCATCGTCTAAGGTACTTTCATCAACTGTAGGCGCATCCTGCCAGCCCTTAACAACACATACTTGATCGGCATTTTTAGCCATGATTAAGATCCTCTGAATTGGCGGTAAAAACCCAGCTGCTCATTGCAGCAATCTCGTGTTCCTTGTCAACAAACTGAGTTGACATTGGATGAATGCTGGTCAGCGCTAACTGCCATTTTCCTTTATCTAAGTTAGGAAGTTGGCAAGTTACAGGCTCTGATCCTGCATTTAATATGATCAATAAAGCTTGATTTGTGTGCTTGTCAGTCAGGCTGTATATCAGCACCTGGCGATCGCCTTGATGCCAATCGTCTTGTTGCATATTGGTGCCTGATTCAGTGAACCACGCGACGTCATAACGCGGGTCATTGTCGTGAACAAAAAAGCGGTGTTTAAAAATGCTGAACTGCTTACGAATGCGCAAAACATCGTCAATAAAACGTGTAAGAGGATGACTAAATTGTGAGTCTTTCCATGCAAGCCAACTTGTGCGATTGTTTTGACAATAGGCGTTGTTGTTACCACCTTGTGAGTGTGCCATTTCGCTTCCTAATGAAAGCATAGGCACGCCTTTAGAAAGCAACAAAGTTAACAGCATATTTTTTTGTTGCTGTAAGCGTAATTTGCTCACTTCTGGGTCATTGGTAAACCCTTCAACGCCACAATTGAATGAGTGATTGTCACTGTGTCCATCACGATTTTGCTCGCCATTGGCTTCGTTATGTTTATTCTCGTAACTAACTAAATCAGCAAGCGTAAAGCCATCATGACTAGTGATAAAATTGATACTGTTAAGTGGCCCACGTAGGTTATGCTCAAACAAGTCAAACGAACCATGTAAACGTTTTGCAAGCTCACCAATTACGCCCTGTTCTTGTTTCCAAAAGCGTCTTATCGTATCGCGATATTTATCATTCCATTCACGCCACGGTGCCGGAAAAGCCCCTAATTGGTAACCTCCTGGGCCTATATCCCAAGGCTCTGCAATGAGTTTAACTTGGCTTAATACTGGGTCTTGATTAATCGCTTGGAAAAACGCATGCGCCTGATTAAAACCATTCGGGTTACGCGCTAAAATGGTTGCTAAGTCAAAACGAAAACCATCAACCCCCATCACTTCAACCCAATAACGCAAGCTATCAAGTACCAGCTGTAAAGAACGAGGCGAATCAATATTTACCGTGTTACCACAGCCGGTATCATTAATATAATGCTGAGGTTTGTCAGCAACAGTGCGGTAATAACCTAAATTGTCTAAGCCACGTAGTGATAAAATAGGCCCATCTGTGCCCGCCTCAGCTGTGTGGTTATAAACCACGTCGAGTATTACTTCTATGTCCGCTTTATGAAGCGCCGCCACCATTTCTTGAAACTCACTAATATCATCATTAACGAGATACTCTTTATGCGGCGTAAAGAAGTTAAGTGTGTTGTAGCCCCAGTAATTTTGTAAACCTTTAGCGGTAAGAAACTGCTCGCTGATAAATGCATGAATAGGTAATAATTCTAGGCAAGTCACCCCAATAGTGCGTAAATGCTCAATAAAGCTAGGATGGCTTAAACCTAAAAACTTACCTTGTAACGATTTTGGGATCTCAGGATGACGACAGGTTGCACCAACTACATGACATTCGTAAATAACCGTTTTACCCCAGCTGTGATTCGGCTTTTTACCTGTGTAAGGTGCCAACTCACGGACTCGAGATTTTGGCATATCAATGGCATTATTAACCTGACTTAACTTTCCTACAGGCATTTGACCATAGTGACGTTCACTCCACGTAAACTCGCCATATAAATCACGCGCATAAGGGTCTAACAGCAATTTGTGATTATTAAAAAATAGTCCTTTTTCGGGTGCGTACTCACCATCAGCGCGAAAGCCATACAAGGCGCCACTTTTCAGAGGGCTCACTTTTAGTGTCCAGATACCGCCTTCGTTCATATGCATCGCTAGGGTGAGAATTTCTGAATGACCACTGCTATCAAATAAGCACAGAGACATATGTTGTGCTTGTGGTGCGTACACAGCAAAGTTTACGCCCTCACCAACAACAGATGCCCCTAAAGGCGAGCTCACCCCAACTTCGAGTTCAACACTATGACTCATCGCTCACCTTCTTAAGGTAAATTGTCGCAAGACCAGGCAAAGACACACTGATGCTTTGATTAAAGCCATGGCTTTCAATCGCTTGGCTTACGATGATTTGCTCTGCGTGACTAGTTGCATCAACGCCAGAACCAAAATAGTCCGCTTTATCTGTGTTCAAAATAACTTGATAAGTACCAGCTTTTGGCACACCTATCACGTAGTCGTGATACACCTGTGGCGTTAAATTACAGATCACAACCACAAAATCTTCTGCTTTCTTTGCATAGCGAATAAAGCTAAACATACTTTGCTCAGCATTGTTGCTGTCGAGCCACGCGAAGCCCGCTGGGCTGGAATCTTGCTCGTATAAAGCTGGCGTACTAGTGTATACAGCATTTAAATCTTTAATCGTTTGCTGCATGCCACTGTGGCTAATATGCTCAAGTAAATGCCAATCAAGCGATTGGTCGTGATTCCACTCTTTACGCTGGGCGATTTCAGCACCCATAAACAATAATTTTTTACCTGGATGCGCCCACATAAAGGCATAATATGCACGTAAGTTTGCAAACTTTTGCCAGTCGTCCCCTGGCATTTTTTCAATTAATGAGCCTTTACCATGCACCACTTCATCATGGCTAAGCGGTAAAATATAGTTCTCGCTGTAGGCGTAAACCATCGAAAAGGTCATTTCGTGGTGGTGATGCGAACGGTAAAGGGAATCGCGCTGCATATAATGCAAACTGTCATTCATCCACCCCATATTCCACTTATAACCAAAACCTAAACCATCATGGTCAACTTGGCGCGTAACACCCGGCCACGCAGTTGACTCTTCAGCCACCATCATAATGCCCGGATTTTTTGCATAGCAGCGCATATTGACTTGTTTTAAGCACTCAATAGCGCCTAAGTTTTCTCTGCCGCCGTATTGATTTGCAACCCATTGCCCTTCTTCACGGCTGTAGTCTAAATAAAGCATTGAGGCAACCGCATCCACACGTAAGCCATCAATACCAAATTCATGTAGCCAGTACATTGCATTCGCAATCAGAAAGCTACGAACCTCTGCGCGGTCATAATTGTAGATATAGGTATTCCAATCAGGGTGAAAACCTTGTCTCACATCAGCGTGTTCGTATAGATGGGTGCCATCAAAACGATGTAAACCATGAGGATCACTTGGGAAATGACCAGGTACCCAGTCAAGAATAAGGCCAATATCGGCTTCGTGACATTGCTCGACGAAGTAAACAAAATCTTCAAAGCTGCCATAGCGACTGGTCGGGGCAAATAATCCAACGGGTTGATAACCCCAAGAACCATCAAATGGGTACTCGCTGATTGGCATTAATTGTAGATGCGTAAAGCCAAGCTCTTTAGTGTAAGGAATAAGATTATCAGCAAGTTCACGCCATGTGAGATAGCGCTTGCCGTCATCTCGTCTTTGCCAAGAACCCGCATGCACTTCATAAATACTAACAGGCGCATCAACACTGTTTCGTTTTGCACGATTTGCTAACGCCCTTTCAGAAAGCTGAATACCTGTTTTTAGCTTTTGTAGCACTGACGCTGTACCCGGTGCTTGTTGCATCTTAAACGCAAAAGGATCGGCTTTATCAAGCACTTCTCCTGTTAGAGTGGTGATAGCAAATTTATAGCATTGATGCTCTTTAAGCCCAGGAATAAATAACTCCCATACCCCACTGGCAGGATGAAAACGCATAAAATGACGATTACGCTGCCAATAGTTGAATTCACCAATAATAGATACACTACTGGCATTCGGTGCCCACACTGTAAAGCGAACACCATCAACCCCTTGTTGAGTCACAAAATGTGCACCAAAATGTTGATACGCATACTCTAAACTGCCTTCATTAAACAGATACATTGCCTGTTCATCTAAGCTGCTTTCAAAGCTGTACTCATCATATTGTTGATGAGTAAATTCATTGCTATAGCTAACATCCAGCTGGTAGTCAGGTTTCGTTTTTGATTTGATATTTGCGACAAATAAATGACTATCACCTTGTTGCTGCGCAACGATTTTTTCTGTGCCAAGCAGAATCGAAACACTGCTTGCGCCAGGCAAAAAGCAACGAATTTCATAGCTCGTAGGGCCACTTTTATGCGCCCCAAGAAAGCTGAAAGGATCTCTAAAACAACCACTGGCTAATGCATCGATTTGTTTTTGATAAATAACAGATTGTGCACTTTGCTCTTGACGAACACGACTTCGCATTATTGATTCCTTATCGAAATTAAATTGGCTAAGAATGACTGTTGCGCTTCGATAATCTGCGCAGCTGGACGCGACAATAAACGCCGCCAATTTGGGTACTCTTTATCAGTACCGGGGATATTTACAGGCAGTATTTGCTGATCTAAGTCATCTATTTGAATAGTAAATAGCTTTGCTGGTGCTGCCGCTAATGAGGATGCCAACGCTTCATAAACCGTAAAGGCATCTGTTTCTAACGATAAATGCTGGTGTGACTCTCGTGCGATAAAATTAAGCATACGATGCTTTTCAATGTTTCTCGCATCGAATTGAGCCCGAGTTTGCTCATCATCAAGCAAACCATATTGTTGTTTAATCGTAATATCGTGGCCAATCCACCAGCCTTTGAATGGTGGTACATCATGGTTGGCTATCATTAAAAGGCTATGAGGCGCAAAATGCTCAGCCGCTAAAAACTCGCCTTGATAATCTTTTTCAAAGTAGAACAACCCATTTGAATAGATTGCACTTGCTTTTAATGCTTCATGCACTTCATTAGGTACCACACCTAAATCTTCACCAATTACGACGCATTGATTAAGATGAGATTCAATTTTAAGCACTGCTAATAACTGTTCAAACGGATAATAAACATAACAACCATCTTGCTGGGAATTATTCTCAAAACACCACCAAAGACGGCGAATTGCCATTACATGGTCAATTCTAAGACCACCCACATCCTCCATATTGGCCCGGATAAGAGAGCGATAAAAAGCAAAGTTGTCTTTACTTAACTTTTGTGGATTCAGTGCTGGCAAACCCCAATTCTGACCATGTTCAGCCCAAGGATCTGGCGGAGCTCCAACATGAGCATTTTCGGCAAATAGCTCATTTTGGCTTTTGAACTCACTGCCATCACCTGCACAGCCAACGGCTAAGTCATTAATAAGGCCAATTGCCATACCGCTATCACGGGCAGCTTGCTGGCAGATATTTAATTGAAGGTGAGCTTGCCATTGTAAATAGCTAGCATAATCACGGTCGCCAACCAACATGGTCGACAGGCTGCGTTTATGGGTTTCACAAAAACGAGCGAACTGCTGTTTTCGCTCTTCTGAAGCAAACTCACAAAATTGTTGATATAAACAGCTAAACACTTGATATTTAAAATCACTAACCGATGTATAATCAATGTAAGTCGCATCGGTTTGCGGTTTATTTGCCAATAATTTATCAAGTGCATTATTATTTTTGGCGTCTTCGCATAATGACACAGCAATATACAGCGGGTTCAATAACGCTCGGCTATTTGGACTATAAGGACTCGCCCTCTCAGGACTGTGTTCAAACAGTAAATGCAGCGGATTAAGCAACACATAATCCATATTGTTAGTCGCGGCTGCTTTAATAAGTTTTGTTAAATCAGCGAAATCACCAATTCCTAACCCCTCTTCATTGCATAAGCTATAAAGCTGAATGGATAAGCCCAAACGCTTTTTATCATCAATAGAAAAGCTTTCTTTAGGTGTGATCCATAGCTGACTGTGAGCTTGCTGATCTGCCACTGTAATGAGTGCATCATGGTAACCGATTGGCATTTCAGGAACTGGCAATGCAAGCTCAAGATAACGAATGCCGTTTAGGCCGTAATCACCTAGTACAGCTAAACCTTGCAAGTTTTCACAAGTAAAATGAATATCAAGCGAAGGCACGCTTAGAATACATGAGCGTGTTAATAAACGCTCATCAACGCGTACTTTCAAAATTGGATGGTGTGCCTCAATAATGCTTGTATGAGGCAACAAGTTCAGCCAAGTACCTGCATCTAATGCAAAATTAAGTTGGTTTATTACATCAGAATCTTGGGTATTTATACCGCAACAACTAAGCGCCTGCTTGCGTGTACTTTCATCGAAAATAACATGCTCACCAGTGTATTTAGTATATTCATAGCCTATGCCATGCAGGTAATATAACTGAGATAGTGAGTGCATCAAAACACCTAAGCGCGCTGGGTATTAACAATGCTGTTATCAGTACCAAAACCGTTAGGAATATAACCATCAGCTTGGTGGTCGTTGTCCCATGTCTCGCCATTGATTAGATAACGGAAGTGAAACTCTTGATCAAGTGGTAAACGCTGCTTGCATTTGAAAACTTGCTCTTTTTTATTGAACTTCATTGGCACAGGCTGCCAATCTGTAAACTCCGCAACTAATTGCACATCTTCAGCATCAGGATGCTTAAATTCAAAAGTAACTTCGGTTTCGTCTTTAGTTTTAAAAAAGCGTTTGCTTAGCATAGTGGGCTCCAATTCAACCAATTGGTAAATTAATCCTTGCCACAGTACCGCATTCAACGACTCTATAAGCGGAGGCTGTGCGTTCCAGGTTTCATAAACTTGATTACCAAATCATCAAGTTCATTAAGTAAATCAAACCTATATTTACGCATTATGACAGTGCAACTGTTTATTTTTCGCACCAAGATAGTGCGTAAATTAAACAAAAATTACAACAATCATATTGCTGTATTATTAAGAGCAATAACTGAACCAAGTTGATGATAAAATACACTTTAATTTCAGTATGTTTTATCTACTCTCGTAATGACTTATAAAAAGTAGATAACAAATTGGGTTGGGTAAAGTGAATAAAATTGAAGTGAACAATTAGAGCAAAAACACTAAAAAGACACTATTTCATTTCGTAAAAAATATAAGCATATAATTTACAAAAATAAATTACATTGTTTCTGTAAGGTAAATTATATAAATCTATATGAGACATATATAAATCGTTATTCCTTCCAGAAAAAACCTACAAAACAAAGCAAAACCAACCGTTAATTTTTACTACCCAATTAACTTATTTAAAAACTACCCAAGCAGAAAGACAAAAACAATAAGTACAAAATCGTAAATTTAAAATTTAAAACTAGTTATCAAACCAACATCAGACCCAGCTTTAAAATAAAAATAAAAACCTTTTAAAAATTTAAAACCGGACGTTTTTCCAGTGAAGTAAATTTATTTTACATCGTGAACGCTAAGCGAATATTATTAGCTCACTACCACCCCACAAATAGAGCTTATACTCTAAACGATGTGAATTTTCACATTTTGTACCAATCTAAACACCATTATCAATAAAACGCTTTTGCTAACTTATCTGTAACAATATAATTACTGACATTATAAAGGTGAGCACAACTTATAAAAATGCACCAAAATGGTACTCTAGATGACAAATGCAATACGAACTTCATTCACGATTATTATTACTATAATTGCTTTCGCTTATGGGATGAGTATCTTATTAACAAAGAAAATTAATGATTTAAATTATATTGATAGCGGAATAGAGCTGTACTATTTAACTGGTGTAGAATCGCAGATAACAAAAACGGCTTGGTATAATATTTTATTAAGTGGGCAAAACATAATAATAAAAGAGAATGAAACCTATATAGTAATAAATTCTGAGCAAGGACTGACTGTCGCGGCACTTTCATCAGATGTAATATTATCTACACTGTTAGCTCCAATAAATATAATTATACTATTATTATTGATAATGGCAGTAAGCTGGATAGTAAATATAAGAGTACAAACTCGAAATGAGAGTTACACTCTCAAATTGCTTAATACTCAAGCATCTGATTTACTTAAAAGTCTAAACTTAGCTACCAGCTCTACAGCTAAACAACCGCATATTGAGCAACTCCGCGTCAACTATGACGCTCTTAGCACGCATATCACTAACTACACTAAAGAGTCTGAAATAAGTATATTTCAAGATAAGCTCACTCACCTGCTTGACCGCCACGCATACATAGAGCATTTAGCCAAACAACTTAGAATCGCAGAGCGACAAAAATATCGTTGCGCATTACTTTTTATCGACTTAGATGGCTTTAAACAAGTAAATGATTCTTTTGGTCATAGTTTTGGGGATGAAATTCTAATGCAAGTCGCATCACGCTTAAGTAGCATAATGCGACACCATAAGTTATCTAACTTATCTCCGACGAGCCAACTAGATCAAAACTTAGCCCGACTAGGTGGTGATGAATTTTCGATATTTATTGACCTTAAAGAATGTAAAAATAGAGCCTTAGATGTAGCGCAAAATGTTTTACACGAAATAGAACGTGACTTCGTTTTAGGTAATAAACTAATAAAAATTAGTGCAAGTATAGGCATTGCGGTTTACCCAGATAGTGCAGCCACACCACAATCACTGTTACAGATGGCTGATGTTGCTATGTATAGAGCAAAAACCGATGGTCGAGGCATTTTTAAAGTCTATTCACCTGATATGGGCAAGAAAATTAGGCGATATCATTATTTACTTGACGAAATGCGTCTTGCAATTGCAAGCGAAAATTTTCATTTATCGTTTCAACCTATTGTTGATGTTGATGACTGCGCCATTGATTATTTTGAAGCGCTTGTTAGGTGGGAGCACCCAAAAGAAGGACTTATTTCTCCCGAGGAGTTTATTCCCATCGCAGAAGAGTCGAATATTATTCTAGAACTTGGAGACTGGATAATGCTCGAATCATGTAGGCAAATGTCGGCATGGTACAACGCAGGTATGAGAAAAGTTAAAATATCTGTAAATATCTCAGGAGTACAGTTAAAGCATTGCAATATCTATGATTGGGTTATGGATAAACTATCAAAAACAGGCCTCCCTGCCCACGCATTAATGCTTGAAATCACTGAATCTACTTTTATTGAAGCAAGCAATAAGATTATTCAAACACTCGAACAATTGCGTGCAGAAGGTATTACTATCGCAATTGATGACTTTGGGACTGGCTTTAGCTCGTTAAGTACGCTTGCAGATCTTCCAATTGATGTTATTAAATTAGATCGTCTATTCGTATCGCAAGCTAAAGATAACGCTAAATACCATAAAATAATGCACTCTGTAAGCGAGCTAGGTGCTAAGCTCGGTTTAAAAGTCGTGGCTGAAGGTGTTGAAGATGTAAAACAATTTGAATTGGTAAAATCTATGGGTATCAACAGTATTCAAGGTTATTTGATAAGTCACCCAGAGTCATCTTTAAATGTGGGGCATAAAGTTTTGCAAGATAACTTAAACTTTATATCAGCCACCGGCCGTGGTGTTTGGAATATACAAAAATAGCATAAACCGCTATAATCCCAGCTATTAATCTGTACTTTTACCCTGTTGATGTTAAAAAAAAGCCTATTAACCATTTTTTTAGTTTCCTTCGCGATCACTAGCCTACTCATTGGTTCATCTATTTACACTCTCTATAGTAAGAAAAGATTGTCTGTAGACCCCAAAGTCAAAGAAATCTCAGGGATTGAATTTGATAAATTTAATCGACTTTGGGCCATAAACGACAGTGGCGATCAACCCAAGTTGTACCGCCTTAATCAAGATGGGTCTATTGCAAAAGAAATCTTGGTAACCAATGCTAAAAACATTGATTGGGAAGATATGACGCAAAATAAATTTGGTCATTTCTTTTTGGGTGATTTTGGCAATAACAAAAACGACCGAAAATGGTTAACCATTTATAAAATCGAAAATCCAATCGATATTAAAGGCGAAACCACTGAAGCAGAGATTATCAAGTTTACATACCCCGAAATGGATGGTCGCCCCATCCAACCTGATCAGCGAAATTTTGATTTAGAAGCCTTTGTAGCCTTAGGGCGACATTTGTATCTATTTACCAAAAATCGAACTGAGCCATTTGATGGCATTACTAAAGTTTACAAAGTTGGCGATCATGCAGCTAATTTTGATGCTGAATTAATTGATTCGTTCAAAACTTGCACCACCATGGAAAAGCTTTGTTGGATCACTTCCGCGGCGCTTAGCCCAGATAGAACTAAGTTGGTTCTACTTGATTCCACCAGTATTTGGTTATTTGAGAACTTTCGGGGTGATAAGTTTTTTTCTGGGGATGTATCACGTATTGATTTAGGTATTGTTACGCAAAAAGAAGCCATCACTTTTTACGATGACAACACGATTGTTTTTACAGACGAAGAGTTTAAAGGCATTGGTGGTAATGCCTATGTTATAAAGCTTGATGAAGTCGAAAAGAAGGTCATCCGCAAAGCGCCTCAAGCTGATACAAATTAAGTTCTATAGGCAAAAACTAAATCAAAGGTTAACGCTTAAACTTCGTTTCTAAAATCACCGACGACGTTGTTCGCTCAACACCATCTAGGTTACCAATGTCATCTAACAAGTGGCTTAACTTTTCAAGGTTTTGAGCTTGCACAACGGCGATCAAATCAAATTCACCGCTAATTGCATAGAGCTGTGAAATAGCATCAATCTGCTTTAGTTCAAGGTTCGTTTTAGTGGTCAATTTTTGTTTCACTTTAATCGAAACGTGGGCTGATACCATTTGGCTCAAATAAGCATCTCCATAGTCTACGCTGTAGCCTTTGATCACCCCTGTTTCTTCTAATTTTAACATTCGGCTTTGAACTGTTGAGCGCGATAAGTTAAGCGCCCTCGCTAGGTCTGAAATACTCGCACGCGCGTTGGTTCTTAAGATAGCTAATAGTTTTTCATCTTGTGAAGTTATCACTTTGACTACTCTTTTCGTTAATTTGCTTTTTATTTTAGTCATTTTTCACAAAATAGCACTGCAAATTTAAGTCCCTAACCCAGATAATAAGAAAAATAGATAAGAAAAATAATCTCATCGTGCTTAATTAGGCAGGAACGGCTTAACTGACCTATTTTTTGCAATTTAACTTTTTTCATACTAAGCCAGATTTAGGTGTAATAAATGCAAGTAACAAGAGAACTTTTTAACGACGTAATGGTACCAAACTACAACCCATCAGAGGTTATTCCTGTTCGCGGTGAAGGCTCACGTGTTTGGGATCAAAACGGTAAAGAATTTATCGATTTTGCAGGTGGTATTGCCGTTAATTGTTTAGGCCATTGTCACCCAGCTCTTGTCAATGCCCTAAAAGAGCAAGGCGAAAAAATTTGGCACTTATCAAACGTAATGACAAACGAACCTGCACTTCGCTTAGCTAAAAAGTTAACTGATGCTACATTTGCAGATAAAGTATATTTTGCAAACTCAGGTGCAGAAGCTAACGAAGCGGCATTAAAATTAGCGCGTCGTTGGGCATTAGATGTACATGGCGAGCAAAAGAACCAAATCATCGCGTTTAACAAAGGTTTCCACGGTCGTACATTCTTCACTGTTACCGTAGGTGGTCAAGCTGCTTACTCAGACGGTTTTGGTCCTAAGCCTGCTGCTGTTGATCACTGTGATTATAACGATTTAGCTGCGTTTGAAGCACTTATCAGTGACAACACCTGTGCCGTAATGATGGAACCACTACAAGGTGAAGGCGGTATCATTTCGCCAACGAGCGATTTTATCAAAGGTGTTCGCGCATTATGTGATAAACACAATGCTTTACTTATTTTTGATGAAGTACAAACAGGTGTTGGCCGTACAGGTGATTTATACGCATACCAAGGCTTAGATGTAACACCAGATATCCTAACAACAGCAAAAGCGTTAGGCGGTGGTTTCCCAATTGGTGCGATGATCACAACAGCAAGCATTGCAGCGCATTTAAAAGTAGGTACACATGGTTCTACTTACGGCGGTAACCCACTTGCATGTGCGGTAGCTGAAGCTGCTTTTGATACTGTTAACACAGCAGAAGTACTAGCCGGTGTTAAAGAGCGCGAACAGCTGTTACGCGATGGCTTTGCTGCAATCAACGAAAAATACGACGTATTTAGTGAAGTACGTGGTAAAGGTCTATTATTAGGTGCAGTACTTAACAGCAAATTTGAAGGCCGTGCACGTGATTTCCTAGTAGCAAGCACTAAGCACGGTTTAATGAGCCTTGTTGCTGGTACAAACGTTGTGCGCTTTACGCCATCTTTAGTTATTCCATTAGAGGATATCAAAGAAGGGTTAGCTCGCTTTGAAAAAGCGGTTGCAGACGTTGTAAACGGTTAATCCTAGTTGGCGCATGCTTAAAGCATGCGCCATTGGAGTGCACTTAATGCAAGTATTACGTCCTATAACAGCAAATGATTTTGCTGCGTTAAAACAAATTGCTGTTGAATCTGGTCATGGTTTTACCTCGTTACCAGTTGACGACAATTTACTACAAGAAAAAATTGAACGCGCTGAACGCAGTTTTGCAAAAGACATTAATAAACCACAAGACGAAACCTATTTATTTGTATTAGAAGACAGTGAAACGGGTGACGTTATCGGCACAACGGCTATCGAAGCTGCTGTAGGAATGTCGGTTCCTTTATATCATTACCACCAAGGTAAAACTGTTCACCATTCACCTACTCTCAATGTATATAACACGGTTGATATTCTGAGTATGTGTAATGACTACACTGGTTGCTCTGAAATTTGTACCTTGTTCTTACGTGAGCAAAACCGCAAAGGTTTAACAGGTCGCTTTTTATCGCGTTCTCGCTTTTTATTTATGGCCCAGCATAGCGAGCGTTTTGCTGACACCATCATCGCAGAAATGCGCGGTGTAAGTGATGAAGATGGCCATTCACCTTTTTGGCAGTGGTTACAAGAACACTTTTTTAGCATTGAGTTCCCACAGGCTGACCATTTAGTTGGTTTAGGCGATAAAGTCTTCATCAGCGAGTTAATGCCGAAGTACCCTATTTATGCCAACTTACTGAGCAAAAAAGCACAAGCTGTGATTGGTAAGGTTCATGAAAAAACCAAGCCTGCGCTTAAACTTTTGGAAAAAGAAGGGTTTGAGCACCGTGGTTATGTTGACTTATTCGATGCAGGACCAACGGTAGAAGCAAAGCTTGGCAATATTCGCAGTGTCCGTGAGTCACAAGTGTGCCCTATCAGCATTGGTGAGCTTGCGCATATCAATGAGCAAAGCTCAGATACATTAGCTATTTGCAACCAAGGCGTGAATGATTTTAGAGCCACATTCACCAAGCATGCTCATTATAACCACGCTAAGCACACATTAATCGTCAGCCAAGAAGTGGCAGATGCACTTAAATTAAAACAAGGGGATGCAGCACGGTTTTTCCGTTTGTAACCGCTTAAGGAGTTTAAAATGAGTGTCACAACTCAACTTATCGATAACCAATGGCAAGCAGGCCTTGGTCATGATTTTAGTTCAATCAATCCAAGTAATGGCGAGGTTGTTTGGCAAGGTAAAACAGCCACAGCTGAACAAGTCGCTGATGCAATAAAAGCAGCTCGTAGTGCGCAGCTAGGCTGGGCTGATATGACTCTTGAAGAGCGTATCGTTATTCTTGAAAACTTTGCAGCAGAGCTTAAAGAGCATAGCGAAGAATTTGCAACGATCATTGCCCGCGAAACAGGTAAACCGCTTTGGGAAACACGTACCGAAGTAGGTGCAATGACGGGTAAAATCGCCATTTCAATCAGAGCCTATAACGAACGTACGGGTACCACAGAAAACCCAATGCCTGGCGCTAAAGCGTTTATTCGTCATAAGCCACATGGTGTTGTTGCGGTGTTTGGTCCTTATAACTTCCCGGGTCACTTACCAAATGGCCATATTGTGCCAGCTATTTTAGCGGGTAATACCGTTGTATTTAAGCCGTCAGAACTAACGCCTCATGTTGCTGAGTTCACCTTAAAACTTTGGCTAAAGGCAGGCTTACCAGCCGGTGTCATCAACCTTGTTCAAGGTGAAGTTGACACAGGTATTGCTTTGGCATCTCACCAAGATATCGATGGCTTATTCTTTACGGGTAGCTCAAATACAGGTCACCTATTACATAAGCAATTTGCAGGTCACCCAGGTAAAATTTTAGCGCTGGAAATGGGGGGTAATAACCCACTGATCGTAAAAGATGTCGCAGATGTAAGTGCGGCTGTTCACGACATTATTCAGTCTGGTTTCATCACCTCTGGCCAACGTTGTACCTGTTCTCGTCGTTTATTCATTGAAAACTCGGCAAATGGTGATGCAATTTTAGAAAAATTAATTGCTGCAACAAAGCAAATTAAAGTCGCCGACAGCTTTAGCGAAGATCAACCATTTATGGGTGCAATGATCAGCGAAAAAGCAGCACTAGGTATGGTTGCAGCTCAGCAGCAGTTACTTGATATGGGAGCAACCTCTCTTGTCGAACTTAAGCATCTTGAACCGGGTACTGGTTTTGTAAGCCCTGGTATTATTGATGTAACGGCTGTTAAAGAGATGCCTGATGAAGAGCACTTTGGTCCTCTTATCAAGGTTTATCGCTACACAGATTTCGATAGCGCGATTAATGAAGCAAATAACACCTCATTTGGTTTATCTGCTGGTTTATTAAGTGATGATAGCGATGACTACCAGCATTTCTTAAAACGTATTCGTGCCGGTATTGTTAACTGGAACCGACCAATTACAGGCGCATCTAGCGCTGCCCCATTTGGTGGTATTGGTGCCAGTGGTAACCACAGAGCGAGCGCTTATTACGCTGCTGACTACTGTGCATACCCCGTTGCTTCTGTTGAAGCCGAAAAAGTTAACTTACCACAGACCCTTGCGCCGGGCTTAATTATTGAATAATTGTTTGGCGGCCTCGCCGCCTTAATCGAAGGAATTAAACATGCACACAGATGTAAACGCCCTATTTGAAAACCTATGGGACAACTATTTATCAGTTACGCCATCGGCGGTAAAAGTACATGAGTTACTTGGCTCAACACAAAAAGATGACGTGATTAACGATCACATTGCTTTACGTACTTTTAACCATGAAAAAATCGGCTTAGAAAAACTAGCAGCGCACTTTTTAGCAGTTGGCTACAAAGAATGCGGCGAGTACCACTTCGAAGCGAAAAAACTATACGCAAAGCACTTCGAACACTCAGATCCTAAGCAACCTAAAGTTTTCATTTCTGAATTACTTGTTGAGCAATGTTCAGAAGAGCTGCAAACGATTGTCAACGACATGGTTGCACAGATTGACGAAAACGCTGTTACAGCCGATAATTTCCTGTATTCAGGTACGCACTGGCAAGTAAGTTCAGACACTTACAAAAAACTGCTCGCAGAAAGTGAATATGCAGCATGGATGTCAGCATGGGGTTACCGTGCTAATCACTTTACGGTGAGCATCAATGAATTGGCTAAATTCGATGATATCGAAAGTGTAAACCAAGCACTTAAAGATGCGGGTTTTGCGCTAAATACATCTGGCGGCGAAATCAAAGGTTCACCAGAGGTATTACTCGAGCAATCTTCAACCCTTGCTGATGACAGCGAAGTTGAATTTAGCGATGGTGTTGTTGCCGTACCAAGTTGTTTTTATGAGTTTGCTTTGCGCTACGCAAAACCAGATGGTGAGCTATACACTGGCTTTGTTGCAGCATCAGCTGACAAAATATTTGAGAGCACCAATGCTCGATAACTAAAAAGAGTTTATGTATGAGGCTAATTGGGTTTATCGTAATTTTATTTACTCTAAACACTGCTACGGCAACAGAAAAGCCTAAGCTAACAATTCTGTCTCATGCATATTTTGCTAATGAATTTGACAAAAATAGTGTCAACCGTCACCTAAATGCTGTAATCAAACCAGCCCTTGCAGATGAATTCGATATAGATGTCGAAATAACAAATCATGCTCGGTTATTAAAACGCTTATCTGGTAACGAAGCTAGTTGCACTTACAATGCCATCAAAACCCAAAATCGATCGAAAGCTATGATATTTTCGACGATACCCACGTACATGCATGTACAGCGTCGTTTATACGCCCTTAAAAGTACCTTAAAGTCAGGTTCGGAGCCTGTTTCTGTTACAGAGCTACTAAAAAGCAAAGCTAGCTTTGGGATTGTTGGCTCAACTAGTTACCGCGAACTTGATAGCATTTTCGCTGATAAAAAATTCAATGTCGCAACGATTTACGGTGAAAATGCTTTTTTGCAATTAAGCCGCCTACTTTTCAGCAAACGTATTGATTACATCGTTGCATACAAACAAACACTTGATGTACACATTCCAGCTCATGAATTAAACCAACTCACATCAAGACGTATTGCTGAATACCCAGAATTTATAAATGGCTTTTTTACATGTAGTAAAAACACTGAAGGTTATCGAGCTATGTCGCTTATAAATGATTATATGCAAAAGGTAGAAATGGCTGCTTATATCAAAGAACTCCACCAGCAAATGAACGATCCTAGCGACGCAGAAGCAATGCTTAAAATTTACACAAACGAATATGGAATACTCTTTCAAAACGACTAAGCAGCCTCTAACTTTTGCATAAAAATAACTCAAAATATTATCAAAAAACACTTGCGCAAATAAAAACGCAGATCTATTATCTCGCCGCTTCTTGATGATAGCCAATCCGAGTACATTACAAACACTGTTTGTAGCAAGGCGATAGAGCAACTATCCAAGAGTGTATTTGATTGCACAGAACATACTGTGCGCTTAATAACACTCAACTGACTCGGACTTCCATTTTTTTCCGAGCAGTTGCTTAATTGCCGGAGAGTAAAATGGCTATTTCAACACTTACACAAGACTTAACAATCAAAGTACCTGCAGCGTCGGTTGCTGCAAACGAACCAGTAGCACAACCATCAAACCAATTTATTGAACAGCTCGTTGAGCAACATGGCGCGCCATTAATGGTGCTTGATTGTGAATCAGTTCGTCATCAATACCGTGCATTAAGCCGTTCTTTGCCTGGCGTTGTTTTACACTTTGCATTAAAGCCACTTCCTCATCCTGCGGTTGTTCGTACGCTTTTAGAAGAAGGCGCCAGCTTTGATTTAGCAACCAGCGGTGAAGTTGACTTAGTCGCCAGCCAAGGCGTACCAAGTGATCGTACTATTCACACGCACCCAATCAAACGTGATCGTGATATTCGTGATGCACTTGAATACGGTTGTAATGTGTTTGTGGTTGATAACATCAACGAATTAGAAAAGTTCATTGCATACAAAGACCAGGTTGAGTTACTTGTTCGCTTAAGTTTTCGTAATGCGGAAGCATTCGCAGATTTATCGAAAAAATTTGGTTGTAGCCCAGCAATGGCTATTGAAATCATTAGCTATGCGCAACAATTAGGTATTCGTATCAAAGGGTTGTCGTTCCATGTTGGCTCGCAAACAGCAAGTCCAGCTAAATACGTCACTGCCATTGCTGCATGTAATCAAGTGATTAACGACGTAGCTGCATTAGGATTACCTGCGCTTAGTACGCTTGATATCGGCGGTGGTTTCCCTGTGCCTTATCACAAAGACGTGCTGCCAATTGAGGAATTTTGTGCGCCGATTAATGATGCCTTAGCACAGTTACCAGAGACAGTTCGCGTAATTGCTGAACCAGGTCGCTTTATTGTAGCCAGTGCGGTTACCAGCGTTGCATCGGTAATGGGTCAAGCAATACGTGATGGCAAGCCTTGGTACTATTTTGATGATGGAATTTACGGCTCATTCAGTGGTTTATTGTTTGATGAAGCTTCATACCCTATCGACTCGTTCAAACAATCAAACGAACGTGTTGAGTCCGTGTTAGCAGGCCCGACTTGCGATAGCATCGACGTAGTAAGTGAATCAATCATGCTACCAAAATTAAACAATGGCGATTTAATCATCAGCCGTATGATGGGTGCTTACACATTAGCAACTGCAACAGATTTTAACTTCTTCAAACGTGCAGAAGTTATCGTACTGAATGATGTAGTGCAGGTTGACGCACTCACCGGTTAATCGTTTCCTCGACTAAAAGCATGTAAGGCAACATGCTTTAACTCTTAAAATGCAGCTGCTCATTCCAGCTGCATTTTTTTTGCTTAAAGAAACAGTGGTTTGTAGTCGTTTTCTAATTGTTCAAACGACAAGTTACCAATAAAACGGCCAAAGCTTAGCCACGTTGCTAGACCTCGTAAGTCTTTAAAGTGTGGTGGTATAAATTTAGGGTCTTCAATCACACCTAAATCATGTAATTGCGATATCAGCCTGAAATCATCAATTGAGATTTTACCGACTAATAATAAGTGCAATTGATCAATTCGGCCTAATTGAATGGCAACCCGAATAAGGTTATACACCAACACGAAACCTTTGATATAAGCGATGTCTTTGGTAAAAGGTAAGCCTGTTGCTGTGCTGCCTCTAAACACGCGTTGAGTAAGTGTATAGCTTTCGTCTTTACTCAACCCTTGCGCTACATAATCACGATAAATATCAACAAATTCTGCGCCATCAATGACTTTAGTAATACCTTGAATACGGTTCACTAATTTTGCTAAACGTCGCGGCGTTGACTTTAAGGTAATAATTTCGGTCAAGACAGCAAGACCTTCTTGGGTGACCGTAGAGCTCGGAGTGCCTTTACTTAAGCAAGTTAAATATGGCTGTGCAAGACCATTTTGCGTGGTCCCAACATGGATCCAGCCTTCATGCACCTCAAGAATATCTAGCTCTCTTTGAGAAAATTTAACATCTTGATTAAGTTTAATATTATTTGCACCTGCCGCAGCATCACTCACAATACCATCACTCAGAATAACCTCAACATCAATGCCTGGCATCGTTTGAGCTACTTGTGATGCTAAAATTTTTACTGCATCTTCTGCATCAATGTTTTTTGGATCATCAGGCAAGATATCAGCATCAAGCATACTTTTTAGCGGCTGCTCAAGCATGGTTGCAAGTTCAGAAAGTGAAGGCTCTCCAGCATGGAATAAATCTTTTGGATGACCAAACAACTCAACTGACAAATCATGAAATTCAGGAGTACCACGATATTCAATCATACTGAGTACGGTTTTATATTCAGTACACATCTTGCTCATATATTGCGCAATTGGGTTTAATTGCCCTAGCTGGCTGATGATATCGCGATTTAAATCAGAAAACGCACGACGTAACTCACTTGGTACAAAACCAAGGTCACGCTGTTGGTAATAGGCTTGATCAACTGTTGGGTTCTTTTGGCACTTATGCTTAAAAAACTCTTCTTTGATTTGTTTATCCCAATTAATCGCATCAAGGATACGAATGGGTGTTTGCAGTGCGATTAATCGGTCAGATAACTCGCGTGTTTTTGCTAATAATGCCTTATCTATCATGCTCTAGGCTCACTGTGTAATGAGCCTAGAGCATAGGCTAAATTTGCATAATTACAAAGCAAAATTACGCTGTTTTAATTAAAATTTAGCTTTTTTAGAGACTAATTTTCCGTCGTTGTAGAGAAGTAAACTGGGTACCGAATTAATGCCATTTTCGATAAATAAATCATTACCATAATCGATTGAAACTGGCATGGTTGCAGAGAATTTATCAACATATTCTTGTACAGCACTTTGATCGGTCCACAGTTGACTCACTTTAACCTCGACATCAACTCCTTGCTCTGCCAACTGATTAACATGTTGCTGTGCTAATTCACACTGTTTTGCCATTGCAGGACGCGTGTCAGCTAAATACC
Source organism: Pseudoalteromonas sp. PAST1 (assembly GCF_021532515.1). NCBI lineage: Bacteria > Pseudomonadati > Pseudomonadota > Gammaproteobacteria > Alteromonadales > Pseudoalteromonadaceae > Pseudoalteromonas > Pseudoalteromonas sp. PAST1. The sequence continues at coordinate 22,230 of NZ_JAKGBH010000046.1, forward strand.
AGTCGCACCATGTTGCGGTGAATAGCACGGCTTTTTTGCCTTGTTTCGGAATAAGCAAAGGAGTGGCTTGGCCTTGCTTTTCGTTTAATAAGCGCGCTTCATCAACTTTGCCATTGTGTGATAACAAACGTAATGTGTTATCAAGCGGTTTATCAGCTTCGTGGCCTTGAAAAATCACCTTTTTATCACTATCAATCAATACATGAAAAGGGGTGCCCATAAATTCATAATGTTTAGCAACTTGCCCTGTGTGATCAGTAAAAATTGGCATAGTAAGTGAAAAACGCTCTTTAACCTTAGCAACAGCGTCTGCATCATCATTGAGATCAATATTAATAGCCACAAATTGAATTTTATCGCCATATTGCTCATATGCATGCTGAAAATGTGGCATTTGCTCCATACATGGCTTGCACCAAGTCGCCCAAAACTTTAAGTAAACGGGTTTCTTGCCTAAGTAACTGTTAAGCTTAACTATTTGCCCTGCTTCATTTTCTAACATCAGGGGGGCTGTATTTGCTGATATGCTTTTGCTTACAAGTAACAAGCCTGCTAGTAGTATCAGGGGTATAAACTTATATTTCATTGTGCGTCCCTCAAATAAAATCTATCTTAAGTTTAAGGTAAGAGAAAATATTGTAAATTTTCGACATCTGCTATCTAAATGTGATTTTAGTGATTTATCGCAAAGTAAGGTTTTAAAATTCACAACTCGTTTAATGCCTACATAAAATAACACTAAACTTTTTATAGGTTTGAAACGTATTACACAAAAAAAGGAGTCATTATGAAAAATGAACTAGACGGTAAATTGATCCTCTCAGTGTATGAAAAAATCATTCAACACGGTGAAGATCATGAAGATGGAAAGCTGTATGAGGGTATTTGCGCTTTTTCGGATATCGATGGTTATACGGTCTATCTAAAAGGCAGTGGCGTGTTACTACGCTTTGGCTTTCATAATACTTATCACCTTGACTATCAGCATGAAAAGAACAAAGAGGACTTTTTAAAGAAAGTGCTTTATATCGCAGAACAGGAACTGTAAAGAAGTAATGAAACGACGGGTAAAAGCTGAGTCAAAGCAACAGCAAGCGTTTATTAACCAAGTTATTAATGAGCTTAAATCTAACCCAGCTAAGTTAGATATCATTCGCGAAAACCTTAGTTACTATCGTGAACAACAGTTCCTCAAGCGTGGCTTTTTGCTTGCTATTGAGCGTTTTGATTGGGTATTTGAAGCAAGTAACGATGTAGAGCAAATCTGTGCGCAAATTCTAGCCGATGATTACATTGGCAAACGTTTGCGCCGCTATCCCTTGCTGTACAAGGGCATTTTGGAACGTACCTATTAGTTCTCCCACCGCTAAAACATGATCTGTCCGGTAAAAAATGCTAGGTTAGCGCCATTTTGAAATAACGAGAACTGGACATGTCAAAAACTATAAACTCTCACAACACCCATGAAGGTGGCAATAATGGGTTGTTTAACCGATTTTTAGCAACCGTTGAATTTTTGGGTAATATGCTCCCCCACCCTATCACTTTATTTGCAATGTTCTGCGTTGCTATTATCGTTTTTAGCGGCATTGCCGATTGGTATGGTTTAAGCGCTATCGACCCACGCCCTGAAGGCGCTGCGGGTCGTGACCCTGATGGTGTTATTGAAGTTGTCAGCCTACTTAGTGCCGAAGGCCTGCAGCGTATCGTTACTGGCCTTGTTACAAACTTCACCAGCTTTGCACCACTTGGTACGGTATTAGTCGCTTTATTAGGTGTAAGTGTTGCAGAACACTCAGGTTTACTCTCTGCAGCTATGCGCGGCATGGTAATGGGCGCATCTAAGCGTTTAGTTACTTTCATGGTGGTGTTTGCTGCGATTTTATCAAATACGGCGTCTGAACTTGGTTACGTCGTACTTATTCCATTAGCAGCCATGATATTCCACAGCCTTGGTCGTCACCCTCTTGCCGGTCTTGCTGCGGCATTTGCCGGTGTTTCAGGTGGTTACAGTGCCAATTTATTGCTCGGCACCATCGACCCCCTACTTGCTGGTATCACCACGCCTGCAGCACAAATGATTGATCCAAATTACCAAGTTGGCGCTGAAGCAAACTGGTATTTCATGATGATTTCGGTATTTTTAATTGCCATTTTAGGCACATTCGTTACCGAGAAAATCGTTGAGCCACGTCTTGGTAAGTACAACCCTGATGAAGCAAGCAACGATTTGCCTAAAAATGATATTGCCGGTTTAACCGATAAAGAAAAGTCAGGACTAAAATGGGCGGGTGTGTCACTGTTAGTGGTGTCACTATTACTTGCTTGGACAATTGTTCCTGAAGACGGCATTTTACGTAATCCAGAAACAGGCCTTGTGGCACATTCACCATTTTTAAAAGGCATTGTGGTATTTATCTTTGTGACTTTCGGTATTCCGGGTTTTGTTTACGGCCGCGTTGTTGGCACCATGAAAAACGATAAAGATGTCATCGATGCCATGAGTAAAAGTATGAGCTCGATGGGTATGTACATTGTGCTGGTTTTCTTTGCAGCACAGTTCGTTGCCTTCTTTAAATGGACCAACCTAGGCACAATTTTAGCCATTAACGGTGCTGCTCTTTTACAAGCATTAAACCTAACTGGCCCTGAAGTATTCGTGCTATTCATTTTAATGTGTGCATTAGTAAACTTAAGCTTAGGTTCTTCATCTGCGCAATGGGCTGTAACGGCCCCCATCTTCGTACCAATGTTAATGCTAATCGGCTATGCGCCAGAGACTATTCAAGCGGCGTACCGAATTGGTGACTCGGTTACTAACCTTATCACCCCGATGATGAGTTACTTTGGCTTGATACTGGCTGTTGCGACTAAGTATAAGAAAGACATGGGTATTGGTACATTGGTTGCGACTATGCTTCCTTACAGCATGATCTTCTTTGTTGGTTGGGTTGCGTTATTCTATTTATGGGTATTTGTTCTGGGCTTCCCAGTTGGCCCTGAATCACCGATTTACTATCAGCCTTAAAGCGCTTCTTAAAGGTGTAAAAAAGCCAAGCTTTGAAGCTTGGCTTTTTAATGTTTATCGATATGTTCGATAATAACTGCGTCTTATAATTGTCAATGCGAATAATAACAAGATTAAGCTCATTGGCAGCGTACCACCGCCACTGGTTTTATGTTCTACACTCACCTGCTTATACGCTTTAACAACCACATTAAATTGTCCTTGTGTTGTTCCGCCATCACCATCTGAGATAACAAAGGTGACTGTGTCAGTACCTTCAAAACCTGCATTTGGAGTATAGGTAATCGTCCCATCATCGTTAATGACCACACTGCCATTCTCTGCTGTGGCTGAAATTATAGAGAAGTCATTATTATCTTCATCTGTCACATTTGCCAAAATATCAATCGTGACTGGACTTTGATCATCGGTGCTAACATCAATGATGGCATCTATCATCGGCGCTTCATTGGCTACGACGTCAACTATCACTGTCGCAAAATCAGCCCCTCCCTGACTATCTGAAATGCTATAACTAATCGTTGCAATTCCTAGGTGCTCTGCTTGCGGGACAAAATAAAGTAAATTATTAACAATACTTACTTCACCAATGTCTACTGCTGCGGATGTCAGAATTAACGAATCATCATTCGCATCTGTGTCATTCGAGAGTACATCAAGATATGTACTAATGTTGCGTTTGACCCTAACCATATCGTCTTCAGCAACCGGTTGAGTATTTGTACTTATTGTACTGGCAATACCACTTGGATCTTCGATGATACGATTTACTTTTCCGTCGGCGTCATTTGGGCCACCGTCTTCAATAGTAAGTTGAACACACCAATGTCCTTCAGTTAATCCTTGGGTATACTGAGCATCATGTGGTGGTGGACAGAAACCTTCTGCACCAGGTGCTGATGCAATGCTATTGCGACTATCTATGACAAACTCAGTCCATCCGGTATGCATTAGCTTACGATATACAGCATTGCTCGGAATGGGTGCAAACTGAGCTATAACAATGCCGACTGACTGACCCGCTACAGGGATTTGGCTAACGTTAAAGTCAAAGACTCCGCTAGCATAATCAAATCCAGCATCTGCTGTGGCACCTGAACCATAATTCCCGTAATGCAATACTTCTTGCACTGACACTCCGGTATTGGTGCCATGTGCTACAAACGCTACATGACCTAGGCTAAGTTGCAAACCTGGCTCGGTTTCCATTAAGAAAAATTCACTTTCGTTCAGTTTTTCTTGTACAACGTTGAGCGCTAACGAATCAGCATCTAAATAATCAGGTATGCCATCATTATCAGCATCCCCGTAACCTTCTTCATTATCAGGAATACCATCAAAGTCAGTATCTTCAGAAGATAATTGAGGCATTGAGTCAACAATAGTCAGTTCTAATAGTGAAGAACCCGCTTGTTGTCCGTCAAACACGCCGACTTCAAATTGATACGTCCCTAGCTCAAGAAGTTGTGGATCAAAAGTAAAACTCTCTTCAACACTGTCAGTATCGACAATGGCACTATCAGACGTTAACCAACCATATATGTGTGTATCGGTTAGGTTTGCATCCGTTACTAGTGTCGTTAACGTTACATCACCACCTTGTCTATTTATGATTCGCGTCACTATCCCTTGCTGATTTGCAAAGACCTCAATGCTTGGCGCAACATTCCCCTCTTCGATGGTAAGAGTATGCTCACCTAATGGACCGACAACAGCATTCTCAGGCGTTGAAAACTGAAGAACCAGTGTTTCAGACCTCTCATCAATGTCATCAGATGACACGTTAACAATCAGACTCGCTTCACGTTGCCCTTTTTCAAATCTAAATTCACCTTCAACTAGGTCATGGTCTGCACCCTCTAGCGCATCTCCAGATACTGTATATGGCACAACCACTGGGTAGTTAACGGCATCACCATTGAGAATTGCTTTAATAGAAACGGCCGTCCCCTCAGTTGCAGTTTGATTTTTACTAAAGTTAACCTGAGGAATAACATTGATTAACTGCGTTGCAGAAACTTGATCATCGCCTTCCCCGGCGCTCCAAATCACAGTGTGAGTCCCCGGTGCAAAGAAACCTTTTGAGCTTGCGGTGACACGAACAGGGTTACCCAGTGCATCCTTCGCAATAGCAGTGCCCATATTCACTTTGGTGAAAAGACCTTTAGATGCAATTGTTTTGTCTTCTGGTGCTGTAATCGTAATTTCAGCTGCCGTAGACACAACAGATACCACCAATGTGACTTCAACCACTTCACCATTTGAATCTTTAATTTGATAAGTAATTACAACATCAGCATTCAAGCCAACTGGGGCTAAGTACTCTAGTTTGTTATCGACAATGCGGATCGTGCCAGCACTCACGGTTGCCTTAACAAGAGTAAGTTCATCACCGTCAACATCAATATCGTTTGCGAGCACATCAAGCACCACATACTCATTTAAATCCGCATTGACGGTAAAGTTATCTGGCATAGACACTGGCGCATCATTGATTGCGTTAACGACAATAGTCACTGTCGCAATATTAGAGTTCAGCATGCCATCCGATACGGTGTAACTGAAACTATCAGTACCATTGAAGTCAGCGTTTGGTTGATACACCAGATGGTTTGCATCCATTATCAATGTACCATTACTCACAGGTGTCACAAGATTAAGCGTAAGCTCATCACCGTTTTCGTCGAAATAGTTTAGCGAAAAGGTAATGCTTTCATCTTCATCCATGCTGAACTGTTCGTCATGGGTAACCGGTGCAACATTCGCGATAATGACAACACTGGTTGCATCTGAGGTAAAGGTTTCTGTATTACCATGGCCATCAACATAGGTTACGACAACTGTGATTGTCGCACCAATATCAGCTTCGGTTAGCATATACTCTGCAAGCGTTGCACCAGTAATGATTTCGCCGTTACGCATCCATTGATAGGTAAATTCACCTACGCCATCTGGGTCTTCGATTGTCGACTCAACAGCTAAGGTTTCACCTTCTTTTGCTTCACCAGTAATACTGATCCCGCCCGTGGCTTCATCGTTAACATCGGCCACTGTGATAGCAAAGGTTTGAGTATCGGTTAATCCTCCTGCATCAGTGGCAACTAAGTTGATAGTATGAGTACCTACATCATCATTACTCGGCGTACCGCTTAGCTCGCCTGTTGTAGGGTCAAAATCAAGCCAACTTGGCAGCTCTAGCGCACTTAATTTATAGCTATCTGCACTGTCTATATCTTTAACAGTAACAACATAACTATACGCTTCATCTTGTGTCGCCGACGTGACTGGGTGAGATTCAATAACAGGCGCATCATTGACTGCTAACACGGTGATAGTCACTGAGGCTGTGTTTGACTGTGCACCTTCATTATCAAGTACAGAGTAAGTAAATGAATCAAAGCCCACATAATTGCTAACAGGCGTATAAGTAACTGTACCATCTACATTATTGGTAATATGACCAAATGCAGGGTTTGTTACAATATTCACTGAATCCTCATCAAGATGACCATCAATGTCTGAATCATTCTGCGTCACATCAATAATCACGCTCTCATCTTCATTGGTCTGGATCACATCATTATTTGCCAATGGTGCATCGTTAACAGCTGTCACCGTAATGAACACCTCTGCATGGTTTGACCAAAGGCCTAAATCGTCTTTAACACGATAAGTAAATGTGTCTGCTCCATAACTATTACTATCTGGTGTGTAACTGAACACGCCATTGTTCACTTGTACATTACCGTGTTCAGGCTGTGTAACAACTTCTAGACTCGTCTTATCAAGGGTGCCATCAACATCGCTATCGTTACCTAACACATTGATATTATGAGATGTGTCTTCAAGTAATACGGCGGTGTCATTTTGTGCAACTGGCGCATCATTCACACTATTTACCGTTAAAGTGACTGTCGCAATATTTGACATTAAAGACTGATCATCTTTGACACTATATTCAAAGCTATCAGTACCAAAGAAATCTGAATGTGGTGTAAAGCGGATTGTGCTTAACTCTTTATTGACAGTTAGCTCGCCATGCTTAGGAGCTTGCGTTATCGTCACATTCTCTGTAAGCAACTCACTATCAACATCAATATCGTTGTCAAGAATAGACAACTCAATTGATGTATCTTCATCAAGTACACCTAAATCATTGGTCGCCACTGGTACATCATTAACTTCACCGATAGTCACTAAAACACGTGCAATATTTGACACTGCACCTGCTTTATCTGCAATACGATACGTAAATGTATCGCTACCATTAAAGTTAGACGCAGGCGTGTAAACAATGCGATCGTTTTGAACATTTGCTTGACCATTTTCAGGTGCAGAAACGACTACTAAGCTTGATAAGTCGAGTGAGTCTCCTTCGTCAATATCAGCATCGTTTAGTGCAACATCAATTTCAATGGCCATGTCTTCTTCGGTCATCGCGCTATCGCTATTTGCAAGAGGCGCGTCATTAACAGGATTAATAGTAATGGTCACCGTCGCCACATCTGAACGGCCATGCTCTATGTCATCGACTGTATAGCTAAATGTATCGGTCCCGTTAATATTCTCATTCGGTGTATAAGTGATCACACCATTTGCCGTATTCAAGCTAGTTTGACCTTGTGTTGGCGTTGTAACAATCATCACGCTTGCTGGGTTTAGCTTACTATCGACATCACTGTCATTGGCAAGAATATCAATCGCAACACTGTTATCTTCATCGACACTGGCGATGTCATTTTGCACATCGGGCGCGTCATTCACGTTCTCAACCGTAATAGTGAAAGTTTGCTCTGCCGTTTCGTTAGCACTGTCGGTAACGGTCAGCGTCACAGAGTGCACACCGACATCATCATTGCGAGGCGTACCAGTAAGCACACCTGTTGACGGAGTAAACGTCAACCAGCGAGGGTGGTTAGTCAACGCATAGGTTAAGGTATCGTCTTTATCGACATCGCTTGCACTGAGCGTGTAGCTGTATAGCTGGTCTTCAACGGCCGCTGTCATTGGCGTTGATGAAATCACTGGCTTATCATTCACGTTTACAACCGAGATAGTGAATGATTGAGTATCAAGTGCATTAACACTGTCTTTGACGCTCAAAGTAACAGCATGCTCACCCACATCATCATTGCTTGGTGTTCCAGAAAGTACGCCCGTTGATGGGTTGATCGTCAACCAATTAGGGAGCTTCGTTGCCGCATACGTTAGGGTATCACCTTTGTCAGCATCCTTTGCCGTTAACGTGTAACTATAAAAACTGTCTTCGGTTGCCGATGTGATTGGCATAGAAGAAATTTCCGGCGCGTCATTCACATTTTCAACCGTGATAGAGAATGATTGCGAAACAGATGCGCCAGTACTGTCAGTAACAGTTAAAGTAATGGCATATGTACCAATGGTATGCTTATTTGGGGTACCATACAGTTCGCCCGTAGACCTTGTAAAGCCTAACCATCCAGGGATCTTCGTTGCTGAATAAGTCAACGTATCGCCTTTATCGATATCGCTCGCAACAAGGGTGTAGCTGTATGGCTGGTCCTGTGTTGCTGCTCTAATCGGCGTGGAAGAAATCACAGGCTTGTCATTCACGTTTTCAACCGAAATCGTGAATGATTGAATGTCACTTGCATTTGCCTGATCGGTCACTGATATAGTCACCGTATGATCACCTACATCATCATTAGTCGGTGTACCTGCCAGCAGACCGGATGGGTTTAGCGATAACCAACTTGGTAATTGGGTCGCTCTGTATGTAAGTGTATCGTCTTTATCGGCATCAGATACTGTTAGTTGATACGAATAAAGCGTATCTTCTGTTGCTTGAGTAACCGCAATTGATGAAATACTCGGCGCGTCATTTACACCAGTCACCGTAATCGTGCCATTCACTGGCGTTATACTATTGCTGCCATCAGTTAAGTTAAATGTAATACCCAGTGAGCCAGAAAAATTAGCCGCTGGTTTAAATGATAAACTTGCAAGTGTAGCGGTGACATCTGCGAGGGATCCACTGACTGTTAGTGTCGCATTGTCATTATTATAATTAACGACGGCACTACCACTCGCCGCGCCTGCTAGTAAGCCAGATGTGTTATTAGCAAGTGTAATTGTCAGGGTAACATCATCACCTTCTTCATCGGTGATTTGATAATTATCGAATAGTAAGCTCGCGTCGCTGTCTTCTGCAACAGAAAGCGCATAGCTCTCAAATACTGATCGGCTGGATTTCATAACCGAAGCCTTATAATCATCAGCAGCATCATTAAAAGAAAAATATAAGCTGTCGTCACTCGCAATCGCGAATCCAGACTGAATGGCTGTATTTGATCTAGAGCTTAGGGGAGATAGCTTATGCCAGCTTGTGCCATCAAATCTCATCACTCTCACCTCAGGGCCCTCAGTTCTATTCGTAAAAGCGACATAAGGCCTATTTTTACTATCAAACTCAATATCGGGTTCAAATCCACCTTCTGCAAAAAAGCCTCGTTCTCCTACTAAAACCCAATCTGTGCCATCGAATTTTCATACTAAGGTAATCTTTTCAGCCATATCAGTATTCACAAAGTAAGGCGTATTATTATTTATAGCAAAGCTAGAGATATAAACATTTTCAAGGGAATCGACAGGACCTACCTGCTCCCAACTATTATTCACAAACTTTTTAACACTGCCGAACCACTTGTCGTTTCTTTTATCAATATAGGCAAGGTAAGGTGTGTCACTGTCATCAAATGCAAGTGAGATAAACCTTGCATCACTAGGTGAAACATGAGTACCACCGACAGTCAGCCAATTTTTACCATCCCACTTTTTAACAATTGCTTTTTTAGAGTGATGACCATCTTGAAAAGCAACATAAAGATTGTCTGCACTATCAATTGCGATTGATAAATAATCTGCGCTGCTATAACTGACAAACCCCTCACCTACGGCTTGCCAACTTCCGTTAATAAACTTTTGGACGAAAGCCCTATCTTGAGTCTTTGTATGTATAATATAGGGGGCATTATGACTGTCCATAGCCATTTCTAATTTAACAGTAACTCCAGTATGGAAACGTTGAAGTCCTACATATTGCCAAGAATTGCCCTCAAATTTCATTCCTGATATGCCGCCACCAACATAGGAAGCGTCTGAAAAAACTACATAGGGAGTATCATGACTATCTAACTCAAGCCTAATGTAATTGGCATTCTTTTTAGAAAAACCCGCATTACCCACAAAATCCCATTTGAGATTGGTGGTAATCTCTGGTGCATCATTTATTAAAGAAACAGAAATAGCAAAGTTTTGATTGGTAACTGGCTCAACACCATCTTCCAAGCCATCTGCTAGGTCAAATGTAAAGTTATCAGAGGTAGTCTCCGAGCCATTGTGTTTGTAATAAAGATTTGAATCATCCAGCGTTTGCTGGGTAAATGTACCATTTACAGCAAGCGCTTCGCCTGAGTCTAAGCTGCCGTTATCATTGGCATCAACAAACAAGCTGCCGTTAGTAGGCACTGATTTAAGTGTAAATGTAAGTCCTGTACCAGAGTCATCGGCATCTGTAGCGGATAAGTCAAGCGCAGAAATTACTTTTACAGCACCCTCATCAATTAAAAGACCTTTATTAGTGCTAATAGACGGCGTTTTATTAGGTGTAACAACGTTAAATGTTAAAGTTACCGGCGAGGCGCTCTCTGTGCCATCAGTCAACTCATTAGTGAATGTGAATTCACCTGTGTAGTTACCATCAAGAGTAAAAGTTAAGTTTTCAATCGTTGCCTTTACATCACTAACACTACCAGAAATTGTTAATACACCGCTGTTAGTGTCGAAGTTATAATTAGCCCCACCGCTAGCAGTACCTAAAAAGCTCCCCGCGTTAGTGTCAGAAAGTGTAATCGTTAATACAACATCGTCATCGTCTTCGTCAGATATTCCGAAATCAGCAAACGGATCACCTATTGAGTCTCCTTGAGTAATTATTCTAGATGAATCTGAGAATGTTGTTGTTGCATATTTCATTACACTGGCAAAAAAAGTTGAAGTACCCTCAAAATAAATAACATATGGTGTATTTTGGCTATCAAGGGCAAAATGGCTGTAGGTCGTAATTCCTGGAGCAAACCCTCTTCTCCCAACAAACTGCCAAGCATTATTTTCGAATGTTATAACGCTGCCCCCATATGGATCGGCTTCACGATCTATGAAAAATAAAAATGGTATGTCATTCTCACCAAATTCAAGCTTAGGGAAACCTGCACCACCTCCTGATACATCCTCAACAACTAAAGACCAACTTGTTCCATCAAATTTATAAATACCGAGCCCGTTAGCAGAGCTACTATTTTCAGTTCTAGTGCTTAAAAAAATATTGTCATTACTATCAATTGCTATTGACGGTTCAATTGCACTGGTATCTGAAATACCTGGTTCGCCGACATATACCCAAGATGAGCCATTAAACGACATCACTGAAGCTCCAGTACTAGAGTGAGAGTAATCTCTAAATGAAACGTAAGGCGTATTTGAGCTATCAAAAGCAATTTCAGTATAGGTTGCCTCTGATGGCGTAAACCCCTCTATACCAACACTTACCCAGTGATTACCATCATATTTTTTTACAACAGCTTTACTTCCAAAATTTGCATTGTTATAAACAATATGCAAAACGCCATTATTATCAAATGCTAAATTATTGTATAAAATATGCCCACTTGAAACAGGTGAGCCAACATCCACCCAAGATGTTCCATCAAAACTTAGTACTCTTAATCCTCCGTCATCAGTGAAGCAAATAAACGGGGTGTTATTATTATCAAAGATTATATCCGAGTAATGAACAATACTACTTGTAATATCTGTGTTACCGACATGTTCCCAATCCGTACCATTAAATTTTAATACCCTTAAAGGTGAATCTGAATTTCCCGAGAAAATTGCCCAGGGTACATCATTAGCATCCATGCTAATGTTTATACCCACAGGAGAGTATCCACCTCTTGTGAACCTAGAGTTACCAACAAATTCCCACCCATTACTTGAAAAGCTAGGCGCTTTATTTTTCTTTGTTACAGTTAATTCATCTCCATTCTGGATGTTTCTATCTGACAAAGAAGGATTATCATCATCCAACACAGCGGTACCGCCCTCAACACTTTGAGTAATGACCACTCTGTCATACGGGATACTCGTTTCATCGCTTATTAATTGTCGTAGAGTACCAATACTGTAACTGGGCTCTACATCAAGCGTAAACGTTTTGCTAGGAGCGATAATTGTAATTGGCATAGCCAATATCGACATGGGCGCAATAAGTGCGACTAAGTATAAATATTTAATAATTGTTGATAACATGGCATTTTAATCCTGTAGACACTTCAAGCTGTTTGCTAATTCACGATGAGTGGTTTAGTAAGTAGACTCAGCTATTCCTTGAGATAATTAAAAATGTACGCCCCCTGCATACATTTGGAGTTGATTAGTTAAACTGATACTTAGCGCCAATAGAAAACATTGACGTTGAGTAATCATCTAACCTAGCTTGGTCGTAACTTAAGAAAAGTAGAGTCTTTTCAAATATTGAATAGCTGATTTCACCTCCAAAAGTCACACTATTGCCGCTGCGTTTCGCTTTAAAAACATCTGATGTATTGATTTGGTATTGGTAATCTTGTTGCCAATCAAGGTACCCAAGTTTACCTGTTAGTAATAGGTCATTTGTTAGAGGCCATGTTGCTAAAACAACTAGGTGTGGCCCCTTTGCAGATTCAGGGTAAGTTGCTTGCATTACATCATGAAAATTGTCTAAATCAGTCACCTCTCCTGTTAAACGAAAATTTCTATCGCCAAAATCTAAATAACCCAGTTGGACTGAAAATATAGAATCTAGCTGATATCCAAATCCTAGTTGATAACCTACGTCAGCATCTTTCACTGATAAGTTTTCATAATTGACACTCTGTGCAACAAGCTCATTTTTAACAGTGTCTGCCTTAAAATCAGTCGAAGCGTGGCCTATTTGGCCATACAAATACCAATTATTTTCTTTAGCTTGCCCATCTGTACTGAATAGTGAGCCACCAGAAAAAAGAATCAGTATAAAAGCCCATGAAAAACAACTAGAACTTTTAGTTAAAAAGTATTTATGGTTCAAAATAAAGCACTCTCTTAATCTAATTAAACGGGCACAGAATTGATTTAAATACAACAATATGTAGATTTAAAAGTCAGAATATCAACTCTGCATTTATGTTTTACATTAGATGAAAAGATGAGTGATCCGAATCAGAATCTTCCTAAATTTATGAGCTTATGAAATTTCCGACAGACATTGTTATTAGTTATTTGGTGATTTTGAATAATTGACAAAAAATCAATTCTAAATAACTAGTCATAGTTTGAACTAAATGGGCTATTATTATTCATAAAATAATGATTCCCGCTTTATTAATGAAAAATAGCTATAGATTTAAATTTATTTTTTATACCCCCGAATTCAGATAATAAGTGCACCACTCATGGTTAAACGGTGAGAAGAGATCAACTGCCTGTTGGTGGTACTCTATCGTCGCCAAACAAACAGAAGCATTTACCATGAGTTACAAGCAGTTGATCG
>NZ_JAKGBH010000047.1:0-35721 GCF_021532515.1 Pseudoalteromonas sp. PAST1
CGTGCTCAGAAAGCTTTTTCGCGCAGTATAAAAAGGAGTGGATAAAGAATTTAAATGAACTGAGTCGTAGTGAAATGACAACACAAACGTATTTTTATATTGAAAAATACTACAACTCAGTAAGAAGACATGGCACCCTAGGGTATAAAAGTCCCATGCAGTACGAACAAATTAATTAAACCCTGTGTCTACTTTATCGGGGTCAGATCAATCGGCTTAAAACTGACAGCTGAAAGCTTAAAGCTATTTCTTCGTTACTGTCACTTTTGGTTGATTACTATTGCGGTAATCAAAGCTCACTACATACACGCCTTTTGCAGCGGGTTTAAAGCTGAAATAATTGTAGATGGTATTACAATCTGCATTGGCGGCTTGGCCTAGAACCAATGATTGCCCTGCTGGGTCCATATCACTGTAACCACAATTATAGCCTTCGCTAAAATCAGCATCCGCTACTTTGAATTCATAAACCTTACCAGGTGTTGAAAACTTAACGTCGGTTTGGAATATGCCCGGTGCAACTTGCTCTAATTGATACTGCGGCTCCGCATCCCACAAGGTAAAATCACCACGTAAATACATAGTACGGTCAAGCTCTTTACTTGGCAGAATATCGTCAATGCTTGGCATTTGCATTTGGCTAGAACAGGCTGTTAATAAGCCTGCTAATGCTAAAGTAATTACACGTTTCATTACTGTTCCTTATGCTACAAAAAAGCCAGCACTGAGCTGGCTTTTATTAATTGGCTACTGCTTACTTCTGAAGTACAGAAATATCAGCAATATCTAAAAACAGACGGCTTAGTTGACTTAACAATGCTAAACGGTTTTGTTTAACCGCTTCGTCATCTGCCATTACCATAACGTTATCGAAGAAGTTATCAACACTCTCACGGATACCCGCAAGTTGTGACAATGCTTCTTGGTAATCGCCATTTGCATATAAAGGTGCAAGCTCAGTTGCAAACTTAGCAACGTGTGATGCTAATACTTTCTCTGCATCATCGCTTAATAGGCTCTCATTCACATCACCTTGTGTTGTGATGTCATTTTTAGCTAAGATATTGCTTACACGTTTATTTGCTGCTGCAAGCGCTTCTGCTGCGTCTAATGTACGGAAGTGACTTACCGCTTTAACACGGCGGTCGAAATCAACTGGTTTAGTTGGACGACGTGCTAACACAGCTTGAATCACATCTACTTCGATACCTTCATCTTGATACCATGCGCGGAAACGACCTAGCATAAACTCAAACACATCTGTTGATACGTTTAGGTTTGTTAGCTTTTCACCGAATAGCGTTTGTGATTTAGCAACAAGGTCTAAGATATCTAGCGGTAATGATTTTTCAACCATGATGCGTAATGCACCGATAGCTGCACGGCGTAGTGCAAATGGGTCTTTGTCACCTTTTGGCGCTTGGCCAATACCAAAAATACCCACCAGCGTATCAAACTTATCAGCAATTGCGACCGCACAGCTGATCACATTTGTTGGTAAGTTATCGCCCGCGAAGCGAGGCATATATTGTTCATTTTGCGCGAGTGCAACTTCTTCTGCTTCACCGTCGTGACGAGCGTAATGCATACCCATTACACCTTGTACGTCGGTAAACTCCATAACCATTTCGGTCATTAAGTCTGTTTTACTTAATAAACCTGCTCGCTTAGCCAGCTCGGCATCGGCACCTAATTGCTCTGCAATGTAACCGGCAAGCTCACTAATACGCTCAGATTTATCTTTCAGCGTACCAAGTTGCTTTTGGAATAAAACGGTATCTAGCGATTCTAAACGGCTCTCTAGTGTTTTCTTCTTATCGGTTTCGTAGAAGAACTGTGCATCAGCTAAACGAGGACGAACAACTTTTTCGTTACCGGCAATGACCACGCTTGGATCTTTACTTTCAATATTAGAAACAAATAGGAACTTGTTAAGTAAGTTGCCCTCTTGGTCTAATAACGGGAAGTACTTTTGGTCGTCCTTCATGGTATAGATAAGCGCTTCTGAAGGAACATCTAAGAATGCTTCTTCGAATGTTGCTGTCAACGTTACTGGCCATTCAACCAAGGATGTTACTTCTTCAAGTAAGCCTTCATCCATCGCTACTTTTGCATTTACCGCGCTAGCTGCTGCTTCAATTTGTTCGCGAATTTGTGCTTTACGCGCTTCAAAGTCAGCGACAACGTAAGCAGATTTCAGCACATCAAACACATCATCAGCGTGGTTGATTGTTACTTTTTCTGGATGATGGAAACGGTGGCCTTGTAATTGGTTGCCAACTTGCTTACCAAGTATTTCGCCTTCGATCAGCGTGCTACCAAATAAAATAGTCGCTGTGTGCACTGGGCGAATAAATTGTGTTTTATTTGCCCCCCAACGCATTGGTTTAGGGATAGGTAATTTAGCAAGTGCTTTGTTTACAGCATCACTCATAAGCGATGTAGTTGCTTGACCTTCAACCTGTGCTTTATGTAATAACCAAGCGCCTTTATCTGTTTCTAGTGTTTGTGCATCACTTACATCGATACCACAACCACGCGCCCAGCCCATTGCTGCTTTAGTTGGATTACCATCGGCATCAAAAGCGGCTGCAACTGCAGGACCACGCTTTTCTACAACTTTGTCACTTTGTTTTGCTTCAAGTGCAGTAACACGTAAGCCTAAACGACGTGGTGATGCGTACCAGTTAACGCCTTGATGATTTAATTCTAAGCTTGCAAGCTCAGCTGCTAAGTTCTCAGCAAACGACTCAGCAAGTTTACGAAGTGCTTTCGGTGGCAACTCTTCAGTGCCAATTTCTACTAATAAATTTTCTGCTGACATGCTAATTCTTAATCCTTACAAAGCGGGAAACCAAGAGCTTCACGGGCATCATAGTAACTTTGCGCACATGCTTTAGATAAAGCACGAACACGTAAGATATAACGTTGACGTTCTGTTACAGAGATAGCGTGACGAGCGTCTAATAAGTTAAACGCATGTGATGCTTTCATTACTTGCTCATAAGCTGGTAATGGTAAGCCTGCTTCAATTAGCTTTTCGCTTTCTTTTTCACAGTGATCGAACTGTGCAAATAAGAACTCAACATCCGCTTGTTCGAAGTTATAAGCTGACTGCTCTACTTCGTTTTGATGGAATACATCACCATATGTCACACGACCCATAGGACCGTCTGCCCATACTAGGTCATAGATACTATCTACGCCCTGAATATACATTGCTAAACGCTCAAGACCATAAGTGATCTCACCGGTTACTGGTGAGCACTCTAAGCCACCTACTTGCTGGAAGTAGGTAAATTGAGTTACTTCCATGCCGTTTAACCAGATTTCCCAACCTAGACCCCATGCACCTAATGTAGGCGACTCCCAGTTGTCTTCTACGAAGCGAACTTCATCAGTTAGTGTATCAATACCAACAGCTGCTAAAGAGCCTAAATAAAGTTCCTGGATGTTTTCTGGTGATGGCTTTAATACTACTTGGAATTGGTAGTAATGCTGTAAACGGTTCGGGTTTTCACCATAACGACCATCAGTTGGACGGCGGCATGGTTGAACATACGCGCTCGACATTGGCTCTGGGCCAATTGACTTTAAGAAAGTTAACGGATGAAATGTCCCTGCTCCCACTTCCATATCGAGTGGTTGAGCAATCACACAGCCTTGCTGTGCCCAATAGTCCTGTAAAGCCAGGATCAAACCTTGAAAGGTTTTAACGTCATATTTTTGCATATTTGGCTTATAGTATCTGGTGCGTTTAGTCTGAAAATTGCTCTCAGTATACCTTGTGTGCAGTAAGGTTTTAAGCAGTTTGTGCTTTTTCAGCAATAAAAAAAGGAGCCTGTTGGCTCCTTTTTAATTCTTAATTTAGCGTTATACGTCTAAGTTAACTACGCGTAGTGCATTCGTTTCGATGAAGTCACGACGCGGCTCAACTTGGTCACCCATTAGAGTCGCAAACAATTGGTCTGCCGCTACTGCATCTTCAATTGTTACTTTCAACATACGACGAGCATCTGGGTCCATAGTGGTTTCCCAAAGCTGATCAGGGTTCATCTCACCGAGTCCTTTATAGCGTTGGATATAAAGGCCGCGTTTCGATTCATTGATTAACCACTCTAATGCATCCACAAAGTTATCAACAGCAAGAGTTTTCTCACCGCGTTGAACATATGCCCCTTCTTCAAGTAAGTTAGCAATGTTTACGCCTGTCGCTGCAATGCGTTTATAGTCACGCGATGTGATGAAGTCATGGTTTAGTACATGAGCTTTATCCACACCATGTTGACGAATATTCACAACAGGATAATACATGTTGCGCTCAGTATCGTGCTCAGTGCCCGCATGGAAGATAGTTGCATCTTCATCACGTGCAATTAAGTCGTCAACTAGCGTGTTAGTCCACTCTTTAACTTTTGCTTCATCTGCTAAATCAGCTTCGGTAATTTCGCTTTGATAGATTAAACGTTCCATAACCGAGTTTGGATATTTACGTTTTAAGCGTTCAATCACTTTAACTGTATTTTGATAGTCGTGAACGATTCTTTCTAGTTCTTCACCTTCAAGTGCAGATGCACCTTCGCTTGTATAAAGTGCAGCATTGTTTAATGCTAATGATGTTAAATAATCAACAAGCGCTGGGTCATCTTTAATGTAGCGTTCTTGCTTACCTTTTTTCACTTTATAAAGTGGTGGTTGCGCAATATAGATAAAGCCTTTTTCTACAATCTCTGGCATTTGACGGTAGAAGAAAGTCAGTAGTAAGGTACGAATGTGAGAACCATCCACGTCCGCATCGGTCATGATAATGATACGATGATAACGTAGCTTTTCTGGGTCATATTCATCACGACCAATACCACAGCCTAATGCAGTGATTAGAGTTGCTACTTCTTGAGAAGAAAGCATCTTATCAAAGCGCGCTTTTTCAACGTTAAGAATCTTACCTTTAAGTGGCAAAATTGCTTGGTTTTTACGGTTACGACCCTGCTTAGCTGAACCACCTGCAGAGTCACCCTCCACTATGTATAGTTCAGATAGTGCTGGATCTTTTTCTTGGCAGTCTGCCAATTTACCTGGTAAACCAGCTAAATCCATTGCACCTTTACGGCGTGTCATTTCACGTGCTTTACGTGCTGCTTCACGAGCTCGTGCTGCATCAATAATTTTGCCAACAACTGTTTTAGCATCAACAGGGTTTTCTAATAAGAACTCTGTTAGTTTTTCTGCCATTGCTTGTTCTACAGCAGACTTAACTTCACTTGATACTAGTTTGTCTTTCGTTTGTGATGAGAACTTAGGATCAGGTACTTTAACACTTACAACCGCAGTTAAGCCTTCACGAGCATCATCACCCGTCGCATTGCTTGTTGTTTTCGCTTTTTTATTAAAGCCTTCTTTTTCCATGTAGTTATTTAGCGTACGTGTTAATGCAGCTCTAAAGCCAGCTAAGTGCGTACCACCATCACGTTGTGGAATGTTGTTTGTGAAACAGTAAATGCTTTCTTGGAAACCATCGTTCCACTGCATTGAAACTTCTACACTAATACCGTCTTCTTCACGCTCATGGGTAAAGTGGAAAACACTTTTATGTACAGGTGTTTTGTTACGGTTTAGATATTCTACGAATGCTTGGATACCACCGTCATATTTGAAGTGGTCATTTTTAGATTCTTCACGCTCATCAGTAAGAATGATACTTACACCAGAGTTTAAGAACGAAAGCTCACGCAAACGTTTTGCTAAGATATCGTAGTGGAAGTTAAGGTCACTGAATGTTTCACCACTTGGCCAGAAACGTAATTCAGTACCCGTGTCTGTTGCGTCACCAATTATAGCTAATGGCGCATCTGGTACACCCATAGTATATGTTTGTTGGTGAATTTTGCCTTCACGACGAATAGTCAGTTGTAGCTTTTCAGATAGTGCATTTACTACTGAAACACCTACACCGTGTAAGCCACCTGATACTTTATATGAGTTATCATCGAACTTACCACCAGCATGAAGTACCGTCATGATAACTTCAGCCGCAGAAACACCTTCTTCTTCGTGAATAGATGTAGGAATACCACGACCGTTATCTCTTACAGAGACTGAACCGTCTAAGTGAATCGTTACAAAAATATCATCACAATGACCAGCTAAGGCTTCATCGATAGAGTTATCAACAACCTCAAACACCATGTGGTGTAGGCCTGTACCGTCATCGGTGTCCCCTATATACATTCCTGGACGCTTTCTTACTGCGTCTAATCCTTTAAGTACTTTAATACTCGACGAATCGTAATTCTCAGACATGGTTAATCCCACTTATCTTGTTATTAGGTTGCCATGTTTCACGTGGAACATTTTTAGTTCTCGTTGCATGGGTTCCACCACAGCAGAAATACTTTCAGATAAAATTGATGAGATAAAAAGTTGCGAATCGCAATGAGTCAAAAGTTGACCCACTTTTTCTTTTGTATCTTCACCCAGTTCTGAAGGTAAGTCATCTATTAGCAATATAGATTGCTTATCAGTTTCTGACTCAATTAAGCTATTTTGCGTTACTTTTAACGCATAAAGCAAGAGCTTCAATTGACCGCGAGAAAACGTATTTTCTACACTGTTACCAGAAACACTAAAACTAAAATCAGCTTTATGCGGACCTTTACTTGTGAAACCTTGTTTAGCATCACGTTCAAAGCTTTGCTCAAGCGCCTCTGAGAGCGTTTCACTCTCTTTCCAGCCCGCATGAAAGTTAATTTCTAAATCGCTTACAAGCGTTAATTCTGCACACATTTTATCAAAAAACTGCTGCTTAAACCTACTTATATACGCGATTCTTAGATTATTTATTTGTTCAGCTAGTCTAACAAATTCTTTATCCCAAAACTTGATCTGTTCGAAATAATCTCGAGGTTTACTTTTTAATAAAGCATTACGTTGCTTTAGTACTTTATTAAAAGATTGCCACAAGTAAAAAAAGTCATGTTCCACGTGGAACAATCCTAAATCGAGAAATTTTCTACGCTCTTTTGGGCCACCAAAAAACAACGAATAGCTTTCTGGAGTAATAACTTGCACCGGCACTAGTTGAGCTAATTCAGAGATTTTACGGCTCGTTTTTCCCTGAATCTTTAAAGATGTTTCACCCGCTTGGTTTTTGCTTATACCAATCGGAATAGACAAATCATGCAGCGCTTTGCGCCCATGAATCACAAATTTGTCTTGTTGATGCTGAATGATATTTTTATGTTTGGCGGTACGAAATGATTTACCGTGAGAAAGGAAATATATCGCCTCAAGGAGGCTGGTTTTTCCGCTGCCATTTTCGCCATAGATAATGTTTATGCCATTAACCGGCTCAATTGTCAGCGCCTCAATATTCCGAAAATTATTGAGGCTTAAATGACTTAAACTCATATAAGCTTATAGGCGCATCGGCATTACAACGTACATAGCTTCTTCGTCACCTGCACCTTCAATTAGCGCACTGCTATTAGAGTCCGCAAGCGTAAAGGTTACATCTTCTGTTTTTAATGTATTAAGTACATCAAGCACATAAGAAACGTTAAAGCCAATTTCAAGTTCGCCGCCCTGGTACATTACCTCAACAACCTCTTCAGCTTGTTCTTGCTCAGGGTTGTTAGCAGTAATTTTTAATAAACCTTCAGATAGGTTTAATCGTACACCACGGAATTTTTCATTCGATAAAATAGACACACGTTGGAAAGCACTACGAAGCCATTCACGGTTAGCAGTAATCACTTTATCACCACCACGTGGCAATACACGACGATAGTCAGGGAAACGACCATCCACCAGCTTGCTGGTAAACGTAAACTCAGTATCAATAATACGAATATGGTTAGCACCAAATTGAATGGTAACTAGCTCATCATCAGCCACCATTAGGCGCATAATTTCTTGTACACCTTTACGTGGAATAATTAACTGACGTTGTGTATTTAAAGACTGTGGTAATTGCTTTTGTGCAATTGCCAAACGGTGGCCATCTGTAGCCACTGTTTTGATATCTGCGTTATCAACTTCAAATGACATACCGTTTAAATAATAACGTACATCTTGATTCGCCATAGAAAAGTGCGTGCTTTCTAAAAGTTTACGCAATTCTAAACGCGTTAGTTGAAATTCAACTTCACCATCCCACTGCTCAAGATTCGGAAAATCTTCAGCGGCCAGCGTAGTTAAAGAAAAACGGCTTTTACCACTTGTTAGTAGTAACTGATGATCTTGGCTACTTAACGTAAGGTCTGAGCCATCAGGTAAACTTTTACAAATATCGAGTAACTTTTTAGCTGGTAAAGTAAGTTGCGTATCTGTGGTATCTTCACCGACAAACACACTCGCCACTAACTCAATTTCAAGATCAGTACCCGTCATCGAAAGTTGTCCGTTTTCAACAACTAACAGTACGTTCGATAAAATCGGTAAAGTGTGCTTACGCTCAATCGCACCAGACACTTGAACTAAAGGTTTTAAAAATTGCTCTCTTGATATTGTTATTTGCATAATAAAGTCGGCCTTAAGATGACAAGGTTCTTATTAAGTTTTGATAATCTTCTTTCACTTCATGGCTTTCGTCACGGAGTGATTTAACTTTACGACAAGCGTGTAATACAGTTGTGTGATCACGGCCGCCAAAGGCGTCACCAATCTCAGGTAAACTGTGATTTGTAAGTTCTTTTGATAATGCCATGGCCACTTGACGTGGTCTTGCTACTGAACGGCTACGACGTTTAGAGAGTAAATCTGACACACGAATACGGTAATACTCAGCAACAGTGCGTTGAATATTATCTATCGTTACCAGTTTATCTTGCAGCGCAAGTAAGTCACGTAGCGCTTCTTTTACAAAGTCGATTGAAATCGGACGACCAGTAAAGTTTGCATTAGCAATAACGCGGTTTAACGCCCCTTCTAATTCACGCACATTTGAGCGTAATTTTTTCGCGATAAAAAAGGCAACTTCGTGAGGTAAATTAATTTTACTTTGCTGCGCTTTTTTCATCAAAATAGCAACGCGCGTTTCAAGCTCTGGCGGCTCAATAGCAATGGTTAAGCCCCAACCAAAACGTGATTTAAGGCGATCTTCAACCCCTTCAATCTCTTTTGGATAGCGGTCTGAAGTTAAGATAATCTGTTGATTTCCTTCAAGTAAAGCGTTGAAGGTATGAAAGAACTCTTCTTGTGAGCGTTCTTTATTAGCGAAAAATTGAATGTCATCGATCATCAATGCATCAACACTTCGGTAATAACGTTTAAATTCTTCGATGGCATTATTTTGAAGCGCTTTAACCATGTCTTGCACAAATCGCTCTGAGTGCATATAAACAATTTTCGCGTCTGGCTTATTAGCCATAATACCGTTACCAACAGCGTGTAATAAGTGAGTTTTACCTAAGCCAGTACCACCGTATATAAATACAGGGTTAAATGCTGAACCTGGGTTATCTGCAACTTGAGTCGCTGCAGCTTTTGCTAATTGGTTTGATTTACCTTCAACAAAGCTATCAAAGGTGTAATTTTCTTTAATGTTTGATTTATAGCCTGATTTTGGTGCAGGTTCGACCGCTGCTTTTTCAGGTTTTGGCTGTTGTTTTTCGGCAGTCTGTTGGGTAACAGGCGCGCTAGCTTCTGCTGCAGCCGGTGCTGATGCCACTTGGGCATTTAAAATAGGTTTACTACCAACATCAAAACGTAATTCAGGTGCTTCATCACCACAAATTTCAACGAGTAGTTCATTAATACGGTTTAAATACTTTTCTCTCACCCAATCCAAAACAAAACGGTTAGGTGCATATATAGTCAACGTATCTTCGGTACTTTCTGCTTGAAGTGGTCTTACCCACATACTGAATTGCTGTGAAGGCAATTCATCTTGCAATACATATAAACAACTTTGCCAAACCGACAGATACACAGTTAAACTCCCAGAGATTTAATTTTTATTCCCGTTCATCTTTAATGATGGAAAATCAAACATTTATTGCTAATCTTTGACCAACTTTCTTGGCCCAGACCGACTATTATGAAGGTACTTTATCCACAAGTACAAGATTGATTTTTATGAAAAATATGATCTCAGCAACATAAAAGAATAAAACACTGATTTTTAAGAAAATTATTTTTTAAGCTCGAACAGTGATCATAACAAATTTGCAGCCAGATCGCGATCAAATTCTACGATCGAATTGGCTTTTCCCAAGCTTTTATTCACTTTTTATACAGAGGCTGTGGAAAACTTCTTATTTATGATGATCCTATATGATCGGCTAAAAGGATCCTTTATAATTACGGCCTCTGCAGCGTTTTAATGATTGACTTTTGTTGTCTTCATCTATAATATCTCGCGCTCGCAATGGCACCTGTGCCAGGATCGCGACCTGCATAGGATGTTTTAACCTTAACCGATCGGATGGAATTGTTATGAAAAGAACTTTTCAACCTAGCGTTTTAAAACGCAAACGTACACACGGTTTCCGTGCTCGTATGGCAACAGCAAATGGCCGTAAAGTATTAGCTCGTCGTCGTGCTAAAGGCCGTAAAGTTCTTTCTGCTTAATATATAAGTGGAAGACTTTAGCTTCAGCAGGGAGTTACGTCTGTTAACTCCCTCGCATTACTCTCGAATCTTTAATGAACCAGCACGCGCTGCGACTCCTTTCTTTACCCTATTAGCTAAACGCAATGACCAAACTAATCCTCGATTAGGTCTTACGGTCGCAAAAAAACGCGTTAAAAAAGCCTGTCAACGTAATCGAATTAAACGACTTGCTCGCGAAAGTTTCCGTTTAAATCAACATAAACTAGATAACATTGATATTGTGCTTATGGTTAAAAGTGGTATTGATGAACAGTCAAACGAAGAGCTGACAAAGCAACTAAATAAATTGTGGCGAAAAATTAACGAACGCTGCAAGCCTGGTGCACCTAAACCACCACCATTTAAAAAACGCCCGAATAAATCAGCTAAATCTAATAAACAAGCCTGATAGCAATAGAATTACAGGCTTAATTAAGGTATCTTTAGCTCACCTTTTAATCATGCATTTAAAATTCTACGATGGGAATTTAAATTCATGGTATCCATTGACTAAATTAACGCAGGGGCAGACACATCATGAGGTTACTTAAACCACTTGTTGCTATTCCAAAGCGCTGTTTAGTCATGCTAATACGCGGCTATCAAAAATGGATAAGCCCACTATTAGGCCCGCATTGTCGTTTTAATCCAACCTGCTCTAGTTACGCTATTCAAGCAATTAATTTGCATGGAAGTGTAAAAGGCAGTTGGTTAGCTGTTAAACGCATATTAAAATGCCACCCTTTACATGCTGGTGGGGATGATCCCGTACCGGCAAAAAATCATATTAACCACCAACACGAGAAATAAGAGCTGTTATGGAATCGCAACGCACGTTTTTATTAATCGGCTTGATGCTTGTGTCGTTTTTATTATTTCAAGAATGGAATAACGACTACAACGCACCAAAGGCTGATCCAAGTGCCACAACACAAACACTAGGCGCAACAACACCAGAATCTGATGACTTTATTCCAGCATCATCTGACGGTGAAGTTCCAGCTGTAACGACAGCAAAGCGCTCAGTTATCGATGTAACAACTGATGTATTCACTGTTAAAATTGACACCCGTGGTGGTGACATTATTGAAACAGACTTACTTCAGTACGAAGAAGAAAAAGGCAGTAACACACCTTACATGCTATTAGGTGAGTTCGATGGTAAGCAATACTTCTCGCAAAGTGGCTTAATTGGTTTAAATGGTCCTGACGCAACTGTTGCTGGTCGCCCTGTTTATAAAACCACACAAAAAGCATTCACTTTAACGGGTGATGAGCTACGTGTACCACTTGAGTTTACTGACAGTAAAGGTGTGACCTTTACTAAAACTTATATCTTCAAAAAAGGCGACTACGCTGTAGATTTAGAGTACACAGTAAACAACGTAACAGCTGATCCAATTCAAGTTCAGTTATACACGCAAGTAAAACGCACAGTACAAGAAAAAGGTAGCTTAGTAGATCAAAACTACTTAGGTGCAGCATTTGGTACTGAAGAAGAGCCATACGAAAAGTACAGCTTCTCAGACATGGCTGATAAAAACCTTAACATCACTACAGCTGGCGGCTACATTGCATTTATTCAACACTACTTTGTAAGTGCGTGGGTACCAAAGCAAGACCAACAAAATACCCTTTACAGCAAATTAGTTGCTGGTAATGCGGCAATTATTGGTACTAAAGGTGAAGCAGTTAACGTACAAGCTGGTACGCAAGCAACACTTAGCTCAACTTATTACATGGGCCCGAAAGAGTCTGACGTACTAGAAGCAATCCACCCAGACTTAGACCTAACTGTAGACTACGGTTGGTTATGGTTTATTTCACAACCATTATTCGTACTACTTAAGTGGTTACACAGCATCCTAGGTAACTGGGGTCTAGCTATCATTGCAATCACGGTTATCGTTAAAACGGCAATGTACCCGCTTACTAAAGCACAATACACGTCAATGGCGAAGATGCGTGCCTTACAACCTAAAATGGCTGCACTAAAAGAGAAGTATGGTGATGACCGTCAAAAATTCGGTCAAGCTATGATGGAAATGTACCGCAAAGAAAAAGTGAACCCTATGGGTGGCTGTTTCCCGCTGTTACTACAAATGCCAATATTCTTAGCATTATTCTACGTATTCTTAGAATCAACTGAGCTACGTCATGCTGAATTCGTTTTATGGTTAAATGACTTATCAGCAATGGACCCATACTACGTATTACCTGTTTTATTTGGTTTAAGTATGTTCATCACTCAAAAGCTGCAACCTATGACGGTTACTGACCCTATGCAGCAAAAAATGATGACCTTTATGCCAGTAGTATTCTCTATTTTCTTCTTATGGTTCCCATCTGGCCTAGTACTTTACTGGTTAGTATCGAACCTTATCTCAATCGCTCAGATGCTAATCATCTACCGCGGTATGGAGAAAAAAGGTATTAAGGTAAGAGGCTAAACTCTTAACCCAATAAAAAGGCGCTAACTGCGCCTTTTTTAATGCCTGAAAAAAGCTAACCGAGAATAGGAGAATAAACTTGATTAGGCACACTGCGTTCAGTAAAGCTCAAACTTGTTG
Organism: Pseudoalteromonas sp. PAST1; assembly: GCF_021532515.1. Lineage (NCBI taxonomy): Bacteria > Pseudomonadati > Pseudomonadota > Gammaproteobacteria > Alteromonadales > Pseudoalteromonadaceae > Pseudoalteromonas > Pseudoalteromonas sp. PAST1. The sequence goes on from NZ_JAKGBH010000047.1 coordinate 13,161, forward strand.
TTAGAAGTGAAGCAACTACCAAGCCGATTGCAACCACCCCAGATAAACCAAGCCACTTTACAGCCGTTGATTTACGCTTAACCCTAAGCCAACTCATATAGATGCCAGCAGCGCTTACAAAGCTCATCAATGCACCAAATAGCCCCCAAATAAGCTTGGTACCAATGCCTGCAAAGTTACCAAAGTGCAGCGGATCAGCGGTGTCTTTAATTCGTGGAAGCAGGTTTAGTTCTTCCCCTTTTTGTATGCCAAGAACTTCACCGGAGCTTGGTTTTAAATAAACCCGGTTAGCACGCAGGCGCAGTAAAATATCATCGTTATAACCACGCACTTCAATAGGCTGATCCGCTTTATTAGGATAACGAATATAGCGAATATCAAGGCTAGGAAATGCCTGTTTAGCGGCTTCATAAGCTGTAGCTAAACTAATTGGCGATAGACCTTTACGAGGGCTTTGTTTCTTAAACTCACTCACAGCTGGTGGACTAGAGACATAGTGAGGTATCTTCGCGGTTTGCAGCCCATGTTCTACCAGATACCAAACCCCTGTGATGGCCATCACAGCAATAAACCATAAACTCCAAAGCCCTAACAGCTTATGCCAATCAGACCAACTACTACGTTTATCTAGGCTTAGCGCAGCAGGCTTTTTCATAAAGCCTTGCCACCAGCGCCGATACACATAAAAACTCGAAACCAATAAAATAACGAGTAAAATACTCAAACTGGTGACGATTAATTTACCCGCCCAGCCCATCGACAAGTTCATATGCCAGTTACGTAAAAACCGCGATATCCGCGCCCACTCTCCTTCACCGAGTAAGCGACCCGTTGCAGCATCTAAATATACAAAGCGAAATGAATCACCGACTTTAAGGGCCGCTTCAATGGCAAGGTAATCTTGCTTATGACGTTGGATATAAAGTAATTGAGCTTGCGGATAATGCTGATTAAGGGTGTTTTCGATAGCTAGGTAGTTAGTAGAGGCAGAAGAAGTTAATGCACGGTACTTAGCGTCTGTTAAGTACTCGAGTTCATGACTTAACGTAGCGAGTGTTCCCGATACGCAGGTAACAAAAAGCAGGACTCCAACAAAGAGTCCTGCCCAAGAATGTAAGTTAAACCAACTTTTAGCGTTCACACGCCACCATTAAAAGCTGTATTTAGCACTTAAATAAACACGACGTGGTTCACCAGGAAAGTGCCCTGTTCGTTCGATAAAGCCACTGCTTGCGTATTCTTTATCAAATAGGTTCTTAACTGATAGCTGCCATTGCCAGTTATCAACGGTTGTTTGCCACGCCATGTTGTAAACAGTGTAAGGTTTAACACGTTGACCGCCTAAACTAAGCTGTTCATCAACATAATCTAAGCCTGCAGAAATAGATGACGATAAGCTAGGTAGCTCATAGCGTGTCCATATACCTAGAGTATTTTGCGGCGCGTTAGCAAATTTATCGCTATCAGGAATTTGATTGGTAATACTGTCGTTTGCTTCAGTAATACGGGTATCATTATAAGCGTAGCTTGCAGTCACTACCCAGCTATCAGTAATATCGCCAACCACCTCGAGTTCAAAACCTTTACTTTGTACTTCACCAACGGCAACTAAATCATCAACGCCGTCACCTGCAACATCACCTAATAAGCTAGGTTGTAGGATGTTTTCGCGGACAATATCGTACACAGCCATATTAACAGCAAGCGTATCTGCTAATAGTTTGGTTCTTAAGCCTAACTCGTTAATACGGCTAGTCTCTGGCGAGAACGGACCGCCCTTTGCTGATTCCTGATTACTGGCACTTTGCGGCACAAAGCCAGTGCCATGTAGCGCATAAGGGAAGAACATATCGTTAATGTTATAGCTGGTACCAATACGGTAGGTTAAGTCGCTATCAGAAAACTCGGTTTGATTTAACAGATCTTTGTCTTCAAAACGATCATACCTTAAGCCAGCAGTCACACTCCAATTAGCGGTGATATCTAGCTGGTCTTGTAAGTACGCACCAAAGCGGGTGCTATTCGTTTTGCCAAGCCGTGGGGTAATACTATCAAGATCATAATCATCAGCAGAGGTTAAACCATACTCAGGGTTGTTAAGATCAAGTCCTGGTACTGGGCCACCTTTACTTTGTTGCGTAGCTGTACGGTAGACGCTTTCAAAATCATGTTCATACCAATCACTACCAAACAGCACTTGATGCTGCATATTAGCAAATGCAAACTCCGCAATCGCATTAGCTGTTAAGCTAAAGCCTTCGTTCTCACGAACTTGATCACGAAACTCACGATGGCTCCAATCAACAATACCGTCGTCATCTGTATCTACGAGGCCTCTTGGTTCATGATAGTTTTGCACTTCTTTGTTATCAAAATAACGTGCTGTGACATCTGTGCGCCAAACATCATTAAACTCATGTTTTAAAGTTGCCTGATAGACATGGGCTTCAACATTTTGAAAGTCTGTCGCCTCGTTATGATTCCAGCTAATATCAGTTAGAAAATTACCGTTATCATCAGCAGGTACACCACGTAAACGTGCCCCACCCAACTCTTGCTCTATATAGGTATACTGAGTGGTTAATTCGGTTGCACTGTTTATAAGCCACGTATAACCAAGATCAACAATGGTATTATCGCTGCTAGTATTAGCACGGAATGGCTTTTCAGTATCACGGTAAAGACCAACACGGTAAGCATGATTATCAAGTGATTCACTCAATGTTCCAGTGCTTTCTAATGCACCACTGAAGAAGTCATCATTACCTACTTCAACTTCAATACTGTGTTCACTGGTGAATTTAGGCTTCTTAGTTACATAGTTAATAATACCACCCGGATTACCACTACCGTATATAGCGCCAGCAGGCCCTTTTAACACCGCAACTTGTTCAATATTAAATAATTGCGGTACAGCAAAGCCATTGAAAGGGTCGCCCTTTACACCATCATATAAAATCTCATCTTGGCGGAAACCACGGAATGTCACGCCTGAATAACTAAAGGCATTAACACCAGCTATATTGCTATAAAGGTCGGTAATTTGGCGAGCAGCCTGATCACTAATCAGCTCCTGCGGCAAAATTTGAATTGACTGAGGAATTTTCTCTAAAGGTGTATTAGTACGAGTAGCAAAGCTTGACTCTGTTGGGCGATATAAAGAGAACGCACGGCCAACAACTTCTATTTTTTCGAGTTCTTTTGAATCACTTTGATCCGAAGTAGTCACTTCAGTTTGAGCATGGGCAACGCCCGAAAAACCAGCAGCAAGTGCAATAAAAACAGCAGAAAGACGCATAATAAAAAACGATAAGATTTAGAATGCGCAACATGTTAATGAATATAGTTATCATTTTCAATGAGTGTTTATTATTAATTAAAGCTAAATAAAGTATTACTTACATCAGACTTTTGCTACCTCATTACTCAAACAGCTATTCGCATGAAATTAAGCCATAGGTTACAATAGAGCCAGCATTCATTCTTTTATTGGCATTATTTCATCGCATGATTAATCAAGACACAATTGCAGCACAAGCGACCGCACCAGGACGTGGTGGGGTTGGTATTATTCGCGTCTCTGGTAGCTTAGCTAAAACAGTGGCAGAACAGATTATTGGCCGTTGTCCTAAAACGCGTTACGCAGACTATGTGCCATTTAAAAGCTTGAGCGGTGAACAGCTTGACCAAGGTATTGCTATTTACTTCCAAGGGCCAAATTCATTTACCGGCGAAGACGTACTAGAACTACAAGGTCACGGCGGCCCTGTCGTATTAGATATGCTATTAAAAGAAATTAGCCAAATTGACGGTGTACGTTTAGCAAAGCCAGGTGAGTTCTCTGAGCGCGCATTTATGAATGATAAGCTTGATTTAACTCAAGCAGAGGCAATTGCCGATTTAATTAATGCAACCAGTGAACAGGCAGCAAAAAGCGCCCTCCAATCACTGCAAGGTGAATTCTCTAAACATATTGAAACGCTGGTGGAGAAAGTCATTCACCTACGTATGTATGTTGAAGCTGCAATTGATTTTCCTGATGAAGAAATCGACTTTTTATCAGACGGTAAAGTATCAACAGATCTCAATGCCATCATTGATCAATTAGAGAATGTAACTCAGCAAGCTAAACAAGGTAGCATCATGCGTGAAGGTATGCGTGTTGTTATTGCTGGTCGCCCTAACGCTGGTAAATCAAGCCTACTTAATGCGTTAGCTGGCCGTGATGCAGCCATCGTTACCGAAATAGCGGGTACAACACGTGACGTATTACGCGAACATATCCACATTGATGGTATGCCACTACATATTATTGATACCGCTGGCCTGCGTGAAAGCCCAGATAAAGTAGAGCAAATTGGTATTGAACGCGCATGGGATGAAATTAACCAAGCCGATCGCGTACTATTTATGTTAGACGGCACTGATACATCAGCCACTGACCCTCATGATATTTGGCCAGAGTTTATGGCCAAGTTACCAGAGGGTATGGGTGTTACTGTGATCCGAAATAAAGCCGATATTTCCGGTGAAAATGTCGGTATGGATGAACATAATCAATATCCGGTGATCCGTTTGAGTGCTAAAAATGCAGAGGGTATAGAGTTAGTTCGTACTCACTTGAAGGCATGTATAGGTTTCCAAGGCGCCACAGAAGGTGGATTTATGGCACGCCGTCGTCACTTAGATGCACTTGATCATGCTGCCTATCATTTAAACACAGGCAAAGAGCAATTAGAGATGCATATTGCTGGTGAGATCTTGGCTGAAGAGTTACGCCTAACTCAACAGTTCTTAAATGAGATAACGGGTGAATTTACCTCTGATGACCTACTAGGGAAAATCTTTAGTTCGTTCTGTATCGGTAAATAAATTCCGGTCATCAATATTATAAAAAAGAGTCGCAAGACTCTTTTTTTGTTTTTAGTCCAGTAATCAATTATCGGTTCAGGGCCGAAACCAGCCAGTAATTAACCTCATATCAATTAGTCTAGCGATGTCATTAAATGGAGGACATCATGGACAAATATCAACTTTTTCACCAATTACACCACCAGCATGGGGGCTTTGTACTCGCTAATGCATGGGATCTTAGTTCAGCACAATTCATCCAAGCTGCGGGAGCTAAAGCCGTAGCAACAACCAGCTGGGGAATTGCTGCCAGTTTAGGGTTAGCTGATGGTGAAAACATCTCTTTTAAAACTCAATTAGCACTGGCTAAAAGCTTAACCGAACACCTTCATATTCCACTCTCTGTGGATATAGAGTCAGGCTACAGTAACGATCCGCTGCAAATTAGCGAAAACGTTTTAGCGTTAGCAAGATTAGGAGTTGTAGGCATCAACATAGAGGACTCAGATAAAGACACTAACGCACTGAGATCTACCGAGCAGCAATGCACTATTATTAGTGAAATAAAGAAAGTACTTAACGAAAATGGCTTCGGTGGTTTATTTATAAACGCCAGAACCGATACCTACTTTGTTAGTGACTCCCCTTTTCAAGCAACATTAAAGCGAGCAAAAGCGTATCAAGATGCAGGTGCTGACGGTCTGTTTGTGCCCGGCTTAACGAACATAGAGCACATAACCGGCTTAGCTAACACAATAGATATGCCATTAAATGTGATGGCAATGAGCAATTTTAACTCAGCAAAAGCCGCTTTCGCTGGTGGTGCAAAACGGTTTTCATTGGGTAATTCGCTCTATGATCTAGTCGGTAATACGATAAAAACCAGTTTAACTCAGATCGAAAACTAACTTAGCGAGCTAAAAAATCAGATCAAAACAGCTTTTAAGATCGAATTTAGCTAAAAATGTTATCCACATTTGGGGCTTTTTTAGATCTAAAGGCTGATTTGATCATAAAAAAACGCGAAAATTTGAATTTATTTTCATACAACAGCCCTTTTTGATAACTAATTTTCTTAAAAACAGCCTTTATTAGCGCTTATTTAAGTTTTTTTCGATCTATTTTATTGATCGCAAATTGCAAACCGATCGTTATCAACAAGCGATCTATCCACAAAACGATCATACTCACTATTTTTATCAGATCTGAAAATTTAAGCGCTTACACACAATTAAAGATCAACAACTTAGCAAAGTTATACAGTTTCCAATATTTAGCTTGATCAGAACTTTCCCCAAATTTATCAACAGCTTGATCAAAGGGTTTGATTTATGAATAAAAATAAAAAACCATTAAAAACAGTAGATTATAAAAAGCATTGAATTAAAGCTGTCATTTTAAGCAGAAAAACTTATTCAGATCGTAATTCAACGCTTTACTCACACCCTAACTTAGTTATCATGTGGCCACTTATTTCTATACATGATCAATCACATGCAATCAGTAAATATCATCGTTGGCAGCCAAATGGGATCTGCAGAATACGTGGCAGAGCAACTAGCAGAAGCCCTTGAACAACAAGGGATCCAAGTGCAGCTTCATGAACAGCCTGTATTTGATGATATTGATCAGCAAGATACTATTTGGTTGTTATGTACTTCTACATACGGCGCTGGAGACTACCCAGAGAACCTAGTGCCATTTGTTGAGTCTATTAACCAACAGGCTGATCTTAAAGGATTAAACTACAGTGTGATCGGATTAGGTGACACTAGTTACGACACCTATAACTATGCAGGCCGTAATCTAGATGAGTTATTAGCTAATAAAGGCGCAAACCGCGTGGCAGAACGCTTAGAGCTCAATATTCTTGATGAAGCATTGCCAGAAGACACGGCATTAGCCTGGTTACCAAGCTGGATCGAATCAGCAGGGCTCAATTAAGCCGATCGGTATTGATCGTTGTTATAAAAGTTACTCACAATTTACTGATAATTTAGATCAGATTGTGGATAAACACTGATCTAACTGCGATTTTAACCTAGTTTATCCCTTGGATAAGATCCAATCGATATTGACCTGTGTATAAATAGCCCTTTTGATCAAAGCTTTTACGCGGGAAGATCCGATCATATTAACACCTTTGGACCTGCGTTAAGATCATGTTTTAAATAGTAAAGCGAACATTATCAACAGATCTAGCCGTTACTAGTAGTAAGAGTAATAAAAGATCTCTTTAAAAGATCCTTTATATTATTAGAGATCACCCACTTAGATCTTGAGCACTGTTTAATCATTTATCTTCTCTAAATTTCTAGGTAGAATACGCTCCCTTTACAAAGTTTTGCTGGTCGATTAAGTAGGATCCCATAAATGATTTTTCACGAACGTTTTGATGTTATTGTTGTAGGTGGTGGACATGCAGGTACTGAAGCTGCATTAGCATCTGCTCGCATGGGCATGAATACCCTATTGCTAACTCATAATATGGATACCCTTGGTCAAATGTCTTGTAATCCGGCAATTGGCGGTATTGGTAAAGGCCATTTAGTTAAAGAGATCGATGCTCTTGGTGGTGCAATGGCTCAGGCTATTGATAAAGGCGGTATTCAATTTCGTACTTTAAACTCATCTAAAGGTCCTGCAGTACGTGCTACACGTGCACAAGCTGACCGTGCTTTGTATAAAGCAGCTATTCAACATACTTTACAACATCAAGAAAACTTAAAGATCTTCCAACAATCATGTGACGATCTAATCGTTGAAGGTGATCGAGTAATCGGTGTTGTAACGCAAATGGGTCTTCGTTTTAGCGCGCCTTCTGTGGTTCTTACCGTAGGTACTTTCTTAGGTGGTCAGATCCATATTGGTTTAGAGAACTTCAAAGGCGGTCGTGCCGGTGATCCACCTTCTATTGCACTTGCTGAGCGTTTACGTGAATTACCTTTCCGTGTTGATCGCTTAAAAACAGGCACGCCTCCTCGTATTGATGCGCGTACTGTTGATTTTAGCAAGATGCAAGAACAGCCAGGTGATACCCCAACGCCTGTATTCTCATTTATGGGTAAACAATCGGATCACCCACAGCAGATCCCGTGTTACATCACTTATACAAATGAAAAAACACATGATGTGATCCGCAATAACTTACATCGCTCACCTATGTATTCAGGTGTAATTGAAGGTATTGGTCCACGTTACTGCCCTTCAATCGAAGATAAGATCGTACGTTTTGCTGATAAAGACAAACATCAAATCTTTGTTGAGCCAGAAGGTTTAACATCATACGAATTATATCCAAATGGTATTTCAACGAGCTTACCGTTTGATGTACAGCTTGAAATTGTGCAATCAATCACTGGTTTTGAAAATGCACACATTTGTCGTCCTGGTTATGCGATTGAGTATGACTTCTTTGATCCGCGCGACTTAAAGCAATCATTAGAAACTAAGTTTATTAATGGTTTATTCTTCGCAGGCCAAATCAATGGTACAACCGGTTACGAAGAAGCAGGCGCACAAGGTTTAATTGCGGGTATGAACGCCGCATTACAAGTACAAGGCAAAGAGTCTTGGACACCTCGTCGTGATGAAGCATACACAGGTGTACTCATTGACGACCTAGCAACATTAGGTACTAAAGAACCGTACCGTATGTTTACTAGCCGTGCTGAATACCGTTTATTACTTCGTGAAGATAATGCCGACATTCGTTTAACTGAAAAAGGCCGTGAACTTGGCTTAGTTGACGATGCTCGTTGGGCTGCATTTAACGAAAAAATGGAAATCATCGAAAAAGAAACGCAACGTTTAAAAGAAACATGGATCCACAAAGATCACGTTGCTGTTGATCAAGTAAATGCGTTATTAAAAACACCACTGACTCGTGAAGCGAGCCTTGAAGATCTGATCCGCCGCCCTGAAATTCGTTATAACGACTTAATGGCAATCGATGGTTTAGGTTCTGAGTTTGATAACCAAGCTGCACTTGAGCAAGTTGAGATCCATACTAAGTACGCAGGCTATATTGCTCGTCAGCAAGATGAGATCAATAAGCAGCTACGTCATGAACAAACTGTATTACCAAAAGACTTTGATTATTCAACTGTTTCTGGTTTATCAAATGAGGTTATCGCAAAGCTTACTGATAGTCGTCCAGATACAATTGGCCAAGCGTCACGTATTTCAGGTATCACCCCTGCTGCTATTTCGCTATTATTAGTCTATCTGAAAAAGCAAGGCTTACTGCGCAAGACTGCGTAGTTGGTGAGGAATACAGTGTTACAACAACAATTAACTTCGCTGTTAGCGCAAACTGATATTGCGCTAACAGAAAAACAGCAACAACAACTTGTGCAATATGTTGAATTATTAGACAAGTGGAACAAAGCGTATAACTTAACCTCTGTTCGTTTACCTGAAGAAATGATGGTTAAACATATTATGGATAGCTTAGTTGTTGCACCACACCTTAAAGGCAAACATTACATTGATGTAGGTACGGGTCCTGGTTTACCGGGTATCGTATTAGCCATCGCTTTACCTGATACACAATTTATATTGTTAGATAGTTTAGGTAAACGCGTGCGCTTTTTGATGCAGGTAAAACATGCACTTGGCCTTGAAAATGTAACCCCAGTGCAGTCTAGAGTTGAAGAATATCAACCAAGTGTTAAATTAGATGGTGTATTAAGTCGTGCATTCGCCTCTTTACAAGATATGGTTGACTGGTGTGCGCACTTGATTGATCATTCAGGTAAATTTATCGCCTTAAAAGGCGTATTTCCGAGCGAAGAACTAGACTCATTACCTAAAGGTATTAAGTTTGATGAAAAAATCAGCTTGGAAGTACCTGAGTTAGATGCGCAAAGACATCTAATCATTCTATCTAAAGACTAGGGATCAGAGCACTGTGGCAAAAGTCATCGCATTAGCAAACCAAAAAGGTGGTGTTGGTAAAACGACCACCGCTGTGAACCTCGCGGCATCGATGGCCGCGACGAAGCGTAAAGTGTTATTAATCGATCTTGATCCGCAAGGAAACGCTACCATGGGTAGTGGTGTCGATAAATACGGTGATGTTGCGACTATTTACGATTTATTGATTGAAGAAACACCAATCGATGAAGTGATCAATAAAGAAACCTCAGGTGAGTATCACTTAATTGCTGCTAATGGCGATGTGACTGCCGCTGAAGTTAAACTAATGGAATTGTTTGCTCGTGAAGTGCGTTTACGTAATGCGCTTGAACAAATTCAAGACCAATACGATTTCATTTTTATCGACTGCCCGCCTTCACTTAACATGCTTACTGTTAATGCCATGGCTGCCGCAGATTCGATTTTAGTTCCGATGCAATGTGAGTATTATGCCCTTGAAGGTTTAACGGCATTAATGGATACCATTACGCAGCTATCTAAGCTAGTAAATCCAGCGTTAACAATTGAAGGGATTTTGCGCACCATGTATGATCCGCGCAATCGCCTTGCAAATGATGTATCAGAACAACTCAAACAACATTTTGGCGATAAAGTATATCGTACCGTTATCCCACGTAATGTCCGTTTAGCAGAAGCGCCGAGTTTTGGTGCCCCTGCCATGTATTATGACCGTGCATCAAGTGGTGCTAAAGCTTACTTAGCCCTAGCCGGCGAAATGTTACGTAGAAAAGAGAAAACATCTTCAGCAGTAGCCTAACTTCGAGGTAAAAAAATAACATGTCTGCTAAAAAACGCGGTTTAGGCCGAGGACTCGACGCTTTATTAAGTTCATCAAAACCTGCCCCAAGTGCAAATAATCAGCAACAAGCGACAGCAACACCAGAGCAAGTCTCTGAAGTAGTTGCAGAGCAAAGCAAAGGTGAGCTGCAAAAATTAGCGATTGAGTTTTTACAATCGGGTAAATATCAACCGCGTAAAGACATGTCTGAAGAAGCGCTAGAAGAGTTAGCCAGCTCAATTCGTGCTCAAGGCATCATTCAGCCAATTGTTGTGCGCCAAATTGGTGCAGACAAATATGAAATCATCGCGGGTGAACGTCGTTGGCGTGCTGCTCAACTTGCAAAATTAGATGCTGTTCCATGTATCATCAAAGATGTGCCAGATGAAGCAGCCGTTGCTATCGCATTGATTGAAAATATCCAACGTGAAGACCTAAACGCGATGGAAGAAGCGATTGCATTGAATCGTTTACTTAACGAATTTGAACTGACTCATCAACAAGTCGCCGAAGCAGTTGGTAAATCGCGTACGACTGTGACTAATTTACTACGTCTAAATAACCTTAACGAAGATGTTAAAATCTTGTTAGAACATGGCGACATCGAAATGGGTCATGCACGTTGTTTATTGGCACTTGAAGGCGAAGCGCAGTCAGATGCTGCTAGATTAGCGGTTGCTAAAGCGTTGACTGTTCGTGAAACTGAGAAATTAGTTCGCTCTATCTTAGAACCAGCTCCGAAAAAAGAAGTGCAAGAAAAAGATCCGGATGTCAAACAGTTAGAACAAAAACTTGCTGAAAATTTAGGCGCCAAAGTAGAAATAAACTACAATAAAAAAGGCAAAGGCAAACTGGTTATCTCTTATACAACTCTTGATGAGTTGGATGGCATTTTAAGCCGTATAAATTAAGACTATTCCCGTCATTAATTAATAACATGTCCAAAAAGAGACATTTGTGGTGTTTTTGCACTACAAAGGGTCGACTCAAGTTGCAAAACTGGTAGGAATCAGTATAATTTCGCCAGTTTTCATACCCTGACAATTTAACGTTCTAAAGGTTAACAAAACGTGACTAATAGGTTAGCAAGGCCGTATAGGCTTGCCGCATTTAAATTAATTTGTCTTCAGGGTATCGTAGCATTAATCGCTGCAGTAATTGTTTTTATAGGTTGGGGAGTCAATGCCGGCCAGTCAGCGCTTGCTGGCGGAGCTGTTGCACTACTCCCTAATTTTGTATTTGCTGTCTATGCATTCCGTTATATGGGTGCAAGTCGAGTAAATCAAGTGTATGCCTCGCTAAAGCGCGGCAACGGATTAAAATTTATGCTAACAATCGTTTTGTTTGCACTGATACTGAAGTCTTACACGGTCGTTTTATTACCGTTTTTCTGTGTTTATGTATTGGTGTTATTTAGCGGATTGTTTGCGCCCGTTTTTTTTAATCATTAACTTTTGGGATATAACATGGCTGCAGAAGAAGTAACTCTATCAAGCCATATTCAGCACCACTTAACTAACGCTAAGATGTGCTCGACCGACGCTGGTCTTGCCTTCAACAAAGCGTGTGCAGACAGTGGTTTCTGGACATGGAATATAGATACCCTCGCATGGTCAATCGGTCTAGGTCTTGTATTTTTATGGATCTTCCGTAGTGCCGCTAAGAAAGCAAATACCGGTGTACCTGGTAAATTTCAGTGTTTCATTGAAATGATCGTTGAGTTCGTTGGCGACAACGTACGTGACACATACCACGGTAAAAGCGCATTAATCGCTCCATTAGCTCTAACGATTTTCGTTTGGGTGTTCTTAATGAACTTAATGGACTTGATTCCGGTTGATTTCCTACCTGCATTCGCTGGCTTCGTTGGCGAGCAAGCATTTGGTATGGATTCTCACGACGTTTACATGAAGATTGTACCTACCACAGACATCAACATGACTGCTGCACTTGCTATTGGTGTATTCATTCTGATGATCGGTTACGCAATCAAAATCAAAGGGATTGGCGGATTCTTAGCTGAATTAACGCTTCACCCGTTTAGCTCTAATAACAAGCTAGCGATGGTGTTCTTAATCCCATGTAACTTATTACTAGAAACAATCGCTTTAGTTGCTAAGCCGTTCTCGTTAGCACTGCGTTTATTCGGTAACTTATATGCTGGTGAGTTGATTTTCATCTTGATCGGCGCAGTTGGTTTAATGCAACTACCGTTGCACTTTATTTGGGCTGTATTCCACATCTTAGTAATCGTACTGCAAGCATTCGTATTCATGATGCTTACAATCGTATACCTAAGCATGGCAAGCTCAGATAATCACTAATTTTTTACACTTTTAAATTTTAACTTTAATTTACAATTGAAACTTTGGAGAAAAAAATGGAACTAATGATTGGTCTTAAGTACATCGCTGTTGCTCTACTTATCGGCTTCGGTGCAATCGGTACTGCTATCGGCTTCGGTAACATGGGTGGTAAATTCCTAGAAGCTTGTGCTCGTCAACCTGAACTTGCACCTTCATTACAAGTTAAGATGTTCATCCTTGCTGGTCTAATCGATGCCGTAGCTATGATCGGTGTTGGTATCGCAATGGTATTGTTGTTCGTACTTTAATATTATTTTTTGAACAGCTTACTATTTTAAGGAGGAGCGGTCGTGAACTTAACAGCCACTCTTATCGGTGAATTAATTGCATTTACGGTTTTCGTACTTTTCTGTATGAAATACGTATGGCCACCACTAAATGGTGCAATTGAAGCTCGCCAGAAGAAAATCGAAGATGGTTTAGCTGCCTCTGATAGAGCCGAAAAAGACTTAGAACTTGCGCAAAAGAAAGCTGCTGAGCAGCTTAAAGAGGCAAAAGCTCAAGCGGCTGATATCATTGAACAAGCTAAAAAGCGTGCCACGCTAATCGTTGACGAAGAAACTGTTCGTGGTCAACAAGAGCGTGAAAAAATTATTGCTCAAGGGCACTCTGAAATCGAAGCAGAGCGTAACCGTGTAACAGAAGAACTACGTAAACAAGTAGCGACGCTGGCAGTGGTTGGTGCTGAGAAGATTTTAGAGCGCGAAATCAATCAAGCCGCACACAGTGACATCGTTGAAAAACTTGTCGCTGAGCTGTAATTAGGAGGGTATGAGCATGTCTGAATTGGCTACTATCGCTCGCCCATACGCTAAAGCGGCTTTTGAACTTGCCGTTGAAAAAGGCACTGTTGAAAGTTGGAACGACATGCTGTTCTTTGCTGGCCACGTTGCCAGCAACGAGCAAGCCGCTGCCGCGCTAGCTGGATTGCCTACTGCTACTGAACAAGCAGATCTGTTTATCAAGATCTGTGCAGAGCAGCTCAACGAACAAGGTCAGAACCTAATCAAGGTGATGGCTGAAAATGGACGTTTAGTTGCACTGCCTGCTGTTGCTGAGTTATTCGCTGAATTTAAAGCGGACTACGACAAAGAAATCGACGTTGACGTGATTTCTGCAACACCGCTTGCTGCTGAGCAGCAAGCAACATTGGTAGCGGCACTTGAAAAACGTTTCGCACGCAAAGTTAAGCTGAATTGTAGTGAAGATACTACAGTTGTTGGCGGTCTTATCATTAAGGCGGGTGACACTGTAATCGACGGCTCAGTACGTGGCAAATTAGCCCGCTTAGCTACATCACTACAATCGTAATTGGGAAAAAGAGCATGCAACTTAATTCCACTGAAATTTCAGATCTGATCAAACAACGTATTGAGCAGTTCGAAGTTGTAAGTGAAGCTCGTAACGAAGGTACTATCGTATCTGTTACTGACGGTATCATCCGCATCCACGGTCTTGCTGACTGTATGCAAGGTGAGATGATCGAGCTTCCTGGCAACCGTTATGCTATCGCACTAAACCTTGAGCGTGACTCAGTAGGTGCTGTAGTAATGGGTCCTTACGCTGACCTTAAAGAAGGCGTAAAAGTTAAATCAACTGGTCGTATCCTAGAGGTTCCTGTTGGTCGTGGTCTACTTGGTCGTGTTGTTAACACACTAGGTGCACCTATCGACGGTAAAGGCGCTTTAGATAACGACGGTTTTGAACCTGTTGAGAAAATCGCACCAGGCGTTATCGAACGTCAATCAGTAGATGAGCCAGTACAAACTGGTTATAAATCTATCGATGCGATGATCCCAGTAGGTCGTGGTCAACGTGAGCTTGTGATCGGTGACCGCCAAACTGGTAAAACTGCATTAGCAATCGATGCTATCATCAACCAAAAAGGTACAGGCGTTAAGTGTGTGTACGTTGCAGTTGGTCAAAAAGCATCTACTATCGCTAACGTAGTACGTAAATTAGAAGAGCACGGTGCATTAGAAAACACGATTGTTGTTGTTGCATCTGCTTCTGAATCTGCGGCACTTCAGTACCTAGCACCATTCTCTGGTTGTACTATGGGTGAATACTTCCGTGACCGTGGTGAAGACGCGCTAATCGTATATGATGATTTATCTAAGCAAGCTGTTGCTTACCGTCAAATCTCATTACTACTTAAGCGTCCACCAGGCCGTGAAGCATACCCAGGTGACGTATTCTACCTTCACTCACGTCTTCTAGAGCGTGCATCACGTGTAAACGCTGATTACGTTGAGAAGTTCACTAATGGTGAAGTGAAAGGTAAAACAGGTTCATTGACGGCATTGCCAATCATTGAAACTCAAGGCGGCGACGTTTCTGCGTTCGTACCGACAAACGTTATCTCTATCACCGATGGTCAGATCTTCTTAGAAACTGACTTATTCAACTCAGGTATCCGTCCAGCTGTTAACGCTGGTATCTCGGTATCTCGTGTTGGTGGTGCAGCGCAAACTAAAATCGTTAAGAAACTAGGTGGTGGTATCCGTCTAGCGTTAGCTCAGTACCGTGAATTAGCTGCGTTCTCGCAGTTCGCGTCTGACCTTGACGATGCAACACGTGCTCAATTAGAGCATGGTGAGCGCGTAACAGAGCTAATGAAGCAGAAACAGTACGCACCAATGTCTGTTGCTGAAATGTCTCTGTCGCTATTTGCTGCTGAAAAAGGCTACCTAAAAGACATCGAAATCGCGAAAATCATGGATTTCGAAGCTGGCCTAATTTCTTATGCAAACAGCACATACGCAGAGCTAATGGCTCAAATCAATGAAACTGGTAACTACAACGCTGAGATTGAAGCTCAACTTAAAGAACTTCTAGAGAAGTTCAAGTCGACGCAAACTTGGTAATTTAGTTATGAATGGTGAGCTTTAGGCAACTAAAGCCCACCTGATTCGGAGAGAGAGTCATGGCCAGCGGAAAAGAGATTAAAAGCAAGATCGGGAGTATCAAGAATACTCAAAAGATCACCAGCGCAATGGAAATGGTTGCTGCGTCTAAAATGAAAAAAGCGCAGGAACGTGTGGCGTCAAGCCGTCCATACGCTGAAAACTTACGCCAAGTGATTGGTCGTGTTGCTCAAGCAAATCTTGATTTTACTCACCCTTTCTTAGAAGAGCGTGAAGTAAAACGAGTTGGTTATATTGTTATCTCTACTGACCGTGGTCTATGTGGTGGCTTGAACTCAAACGAGTTCAAAAAAGTTGCCCTAGATGTTAAAGCGTGGAAAGAAAAAGGCGTTGAAGCTGAATTTACTACTTTAGGTAGCAAAGCAGCTGGCTTTTTCCAACGTTTTGGCGGTAAGTTAGTCGCTAAAAAAGCGAACTTAGGAGATACACCTTCACTACAAGACGTTATTGGTCCTGTAAAGACAATGCTAGATGCATACTCTGAAGGTAAAATTGACCGCTTATACGTAGTATTCAACAAGTTCGTTAATACTATGAAGCAAGAGCCAACAATCGATCAGTTACTCCCTTTGCCAAAAGCTGAAGAAGAAGTATCTCAACATTCTTGGGATTACTTATATGAGCCAAACCCAGAAGCGATTTTAGAAGCTCTGTTAGTACGCTTTATTGAGTCTCAAGTATACCAAGGTGTAGTTGAGAACGCTGCCTCTGAACAGGCTGCCCGTATGGTTGCAATGAAAGCTGCAACTGATAACGCTGGCGACCTTATGGATGAGTTACAGCTTGTTTATAACAAGGCTCGTCAAGCTGCAATCACACAAGAAATTAGTGAGATTGTTGGCGGTTCGGCAGCAGTTTAACGCTTCGGCAAAGTTTAATGAGAGGAATAGACATGAGTTTAGGTAAGGTCGTCCAAATTATCGGCGCCGTTGTGGATATCGAATTTCCACAAGACAACGTGCCAGCCGTATATGACGCACTAAAAGTAACAGATGGCGACTTAGCTGGTTTAACTTTAGAAGTTCAACAACAGCTAGGTGGCGGTGTGGTACGTGGTATCGCACTTGGTACTACTGACGGTTTACGTCGTGGTACTGCAGTAGAAGGTACAGGTCAGCCAATCCACGTTCCAGTAGGTACGAAGACACTAGGTCGTATCATGGACGTATTAGGTAACCCTATTGATGAAGCTGGTCCAATTGGTGAAGAAGAGCGTATGTCTATTCACCGTGCAGCACCTTCTTATGAAGAACAATCAAGTTCAGTAGAACTTTTAGAGACTGGTATCAAGGTAATCGACCTTGTATGTCCATTCGCTAAAGGTGGTAAAGTTGGTCTATTCGGTGGTGCCGGTGTTGGTAAAACCGTAAACATGATGGAACTTATCCGTAACATCGCAATCGAGCACAGCGGTTACTCAGTATTCGCAGGTGTTGGTGAGCGTACTCGTGAGGGTAATGACTTCTACCATGAGATGAACGACTCAAACGTACTAGATAAAGTATCTCTAGTATACGGTCAAATGAATGAGCCACCGGGTAACCGTTTACGCGTAGCGTTAACTGGTCTTACTATGGCTGAGAAGTTCCGTGACGAAGGTCGTGACGTACTTTTCTTCGTTGATAACATCTACCGTTATACTCTAGCGGGTACAGAGGTATCAGCACTTCTAGGTCGTATGCCTTCAGCAGTAGGTTACCAACCAACTCTTGCTGAAGAAATGGGTGTACTTCAAGAGCGTATCGCATCTACTAAGACGGGTTCAATCACTTCAATCCAAGCGGTATACGTACCTGCGGATGACTTAACTGACCCATCTCCAGCAACAACGTTTGCTCACTTAGATGCAACAGTAGTACTTTCTCGTGATATCGCTTCACTTGGTATCTACCCTGCGGTAGACCCACTTGATTCATCTTCACGTCAACTTGACCCACTAGTAATCGGTCAAGAGCACTACGATACAGCGCGTGGCGTTCAAACAGTTCTTCAACGTTATAAAGAACTTAAAGACATCATCGCAATCCTAGGTATGGACGAGCTTTCTGACGAAGATAAGCAAGTTGTATCTCGTGCACGTAAAATCCAGCGTTTCCTATCTCAGCCGTTCTTCGTTGCTGAAGTATTCACAGGCGCGCCTGGTAAATACGTGTCACTTAAAGACACAATTGCTGGCTTCAAAGGTATCTTAAACGGTGAGTTTGATGATATGCCAGAGCAAGCGTTCTACATGGTTGGCTCTATTGAAGAAGCTCAAGAAAAAGCCAAAAGCATGTAATTAGGAGGGTAGTATGGCGGCTATGACTGTACATCTTGACGTAGTAAGCGCAGAAGAGAGCTTGTTCTCTGGTCTGGTTGAATCGATTCAAGTGAGTGGTAGTGAAGGTGACCTTGGTGTTAACTATGGTCACGCTCCATTATTAACTGCCCTAAAACCTGGTATGGTACGTTTAGTTAAGCAATTTGGTCACGAAGACGTGATGTATATTGCTGGCGGCACGCTAGAAGTTCAACCGGATCGCATCACGATTCTTGCAGATACTGCAGTACGTGGTGAAGACCTAGACGAGCAAGCGGCTGAAAAAGCTAAACGTGATGCTGAAGAGCAAATGGCGAATACGTCAACTGCTGAGTTAGATTATCAACAAGCTGCAGTGCAACTTGCTGAAGCAATCGCTCAACTTCGCGTAATTCAACAATTACGTAAAAAGTAAGCCTACTCGGTTTTCGAAAAGCCCACTTAACGTGGGCTTTTTTGTGCCTAAAATTCACTGTTTTATACCCTATTCTGATCATTGTACTTATAACCTGCACTTTTCCCCGCTACAATGTGTTAATTGATAATGAGCTAAGCTTTTATACAAGGTTCTTTCCTTCAAGCTAGGATTGAGTATTTGCACATGATGTGACTTGCGCAACTTTGCATGTTTATAGCTAAATTCATTACGTCCCACTAAAACAAAGAAAGAAGGATATTGTTTTAATGTCTCTGACTACCGTTATTCTTGCTGCGGGTAAAGGCACCCGTATGCGCTCTGCTCTACCTAAGGTATTACACAAAGTTGCTGGCAAACCTATGGTTCAGCACGTTATTGATAATGCCACTGCCCTTGGTGCTCGTGAAACAAATCTTGTTTACGGTCATGGCCGTGAGCAGCTTCAAGAAGCCCTATCGCACAACCGAGTAAACTGGGTATTACAAGAAGAACAACTCGGTACGGGTCATGCTGTCGCTGTTGCTAAAGAACACATTGCCGATGATGACACCGTATTAATTCTCTATGGTGATGTGCCACTAACAAAACGCGCGACCTTAGAAAAGCTACTTGCTGCAACTCCAGAAAAAGGTTTAGCGGTGCTAACGGTTACCTTAGATGACCCATCAGGTTATGGCCGAATGATCCGTGAAAATGGCAAGCTAGTAGGTATTATCGAACAAAAAGATGCTTCACCTGAGCAACTTGCGATTAAAGAAATCAATACCGGTATTATGGCTGCTAATGGAGCGCTACTTAAACGTTGGTTAGGTAACCTATCTAACAACAACGCCCAAGGTGAATACTACCTAACAGACATTGTTGCGATGGCACACAGTGAAGGTGTTGAAATTACCTCTGCACAGCCTGAGCATCCGATGGAAGTTGAAGGTGCTAATAATCGCGTACAACTTTCAGCGCTTGAACGTGCATATCAAGCATGGCAAGCAGAAGAGCTAATGCTAAACGGCGCAACACTTGCTGATCCTGCTCGTATTGATGTACGTGGTGAAGTAACGACTGGCGAAGACGTACTGATCGACGTTAATGTTATTTTCGAAGGTAAAGTAACGCTTGGTAATAACGTACAAATTGGGCCAAATTGCGTACTGAAAGATTGTACTATCGGCGATAACGTTGTTATTAAAGCTAACTCACTTGTTGAAGAAGCCAGTGTTGCTGCTAAATGTACTTTAGGCCCATATGCCCGCCTTCGCCCTGGTGCGATTATGGAAGAAGACTCGCACATTGGTAACTTCGTTGAGATGAAAAAGACTCGCTTAGGCAAAGGCTCAAAAGCAAACCACCTAACCTACTTAGGCGACACTGAAGTTGGCGAAAAAGTTAATATTGGCGCAGGTACTATTACTTGTAACTATGATGGCGTAAATAAATCAAAAACCATTATTGGTGATAACGCCTTTATCGGTTCTAATTCATCACTGGTGGCCCCTGTTAATATTGGCTCAATGGCAACGATTGGCGCAGGCTCTGTTATCACTAATACTGTTGAAGATGATCAGCTTGCGGTCGCTCGTGGTAAACAACGTAACCTTACTGGTTGGAAGCGCCCAACTAAAAAGTAATGAGCTACCCTACTAATTTATAAATAAAAAGCGAGTTTATACTCGCTTTTTTTATGACTAAATTTTGTTCTCATAAAAGTGCCATATAGTTGTAATGCCTGCGTGTTGTAATTGCCTCAATACAACTCCAAGGAAAAATAATAATGTTAAAAAGATCAATTATTGCGCTATCACTTTTAACCATTCTTTCTGGCTGCTCATTAGACGGTGACGACGGCAAAGACGGCCTACAAGGTGAACAAGGTCCTGCAGGTCAAAATGGTACTAATGGAACTGATGGGGTAAATGGCACCGATGGTGCAAACGGAACTGACGGAGCAAATGGTACAGATGCAAACGCTGCTTTAACTATAAATCTTATCGGCCGTGCAGTGCTGAACGCAGAAAGCCCTGAAGGTGCTGCGGAAATTGTTGCTTACCAAGCATCTAAACAACGAATATTTGCTATCAATAGTTCCGGTGATTCTGCGGTCGTTAATATCATGAAAGCCGATAGCTTTGACCGTGCAGCTTTAGTTAAAGATAACGAAGGGGTTATAAATGGCACTAATTTAACCTCAGAGATTACCCTTGCACTTAATGAGCACAGTGTGGGTGATGCAAACAGTATCGCTATTGATGCTAATAATGAACTTTTAGCCGTTGCAATGGCAGCTAGTAATACCGGTGATGCAGGTTTAATCGCATTTTATGATATTAGTGGCGACGAGCCTCAGTTTATTAAAAATGTATCTGTAGGCGCCCTGCCCGACATGGTTACTTTTAGCCATGATGGCAATAAAGTACTGGTTGCAAATGAAGGTGAACCTAATGGTGACTATAGCATTGACCCTGAAGGCTCTATCAGCATTATTAATATTAATGATGGTGTAATTGCAGATACTGCTATTAGCATTACTTTTTCGGCTTATAACGACAAACAAGCAGAGCTTGAAGAACTTGGGATTGTATTTGCTAACCCGACAGGTCGAACAATCAACGGTAACTTGATTAATACAACCGTAGCAATGGATTTAGAACCTGAATACATCAGCATTTCAAAAGACAATAAGTTTGCCTACGTTACACTGCAAGAAAATAACGCCCTTGCTATCGTCAATCTTGAAGATAATAGCCTCGAGCTTAAAGGATTAGGTTTTAAAGATTGGTCTAATTTACTTTTTGATGCATCTGATAAAGACGGTGGCGTTAACTTTAAATCGTACCCTGGCCTCTATGGCATGTATCAACCAGATACGATTTCAAGCTTTACTTGGAAAGGTGCTAACTTTATTGTCACAGCGAACGAAGGTGATGCACGAGAATACTTCTTTGATACAACCGACGAAGCTGATTGTTTAGCAAAAGGTGGTCTAGATTACGATGAAGATGATGGTTGTTTATCATATATAGATGAAACCAGAGCTAAAGACTTAACACTGGCAAGCAATTTTGATTACCTGAACAATGACAACAGTGATATTGGCCGTTTAAAAGTGACCACTGTTAAAGGTGATGAAGATAATAATGGCGAATATGAATCACTCTATGCATATGGTGCCCGCTCTTTTACTATCTGGGATAGTAACGGCATGGTGGTTTTTGACTCGGGCGATCAAATCTCACGTATTACTGCATCAGTTCACGGAGCAGCATTCAATAATAACGAAGATGAAAATGACGGTGATAGTCGCTCTGATGACAAAGGTGCAGAACCAGAAGCGTTAGCACTGGGTACGATTGGCGAACGTACATTTGCATTTATCGGGTTAGAGCGTATGGGTGGCATTATGGTGTTTGATATTACTAATCCATACAATGTGACATTCCAAGATTACTTTTTTAATCGTGGCCTAGAAGCTGATGCAGATATAACAGGTGATCTTGCTCCTGAAGGTATGACATTTATACCTGCAGAACAAAGTGCAACGAATGAAGCATTGCTAGTTGTTGGTAATGAAATTTCGGGTTCAATCGCTGTTTGGGAAATTTCTACTAACTAATCCGCCTTATAAAAATAAAAAGCGACATAGCTAATTTAATGTATGTCGCTTTTTCTATGCCATTTTATCCTCACAAAAATGACTGCTTTTTGAGCTAAAACCCCTCTGCAGCCCTTTATTTGTATGGTTATTGTACTAATTCGAAAATAATCAAAAAAACCTTCAAAAAGTGCTTGCGTTAATTCTTCGCATCCCTATAATGCGCATCCACTGACACGGCGGGCAGCAATGAAAAGCGCTGAACAAAGTGACAGAGAGTTAAGTAAAACTTCGGTTTAAAACGGTCTAAAAAGAAAGTTTAAAATTAAGTGTTGACTCGAAAAATTAAGGATGTATTATACGCATCCCTAGCGACAACGTCGCAACGTTCTTTA
>NZ_JAKGBH010000048.1:0-35518 GCF_021532515.1 Pseudoalteromonas sp. PAST1
GTAGCGTTGCCATAGCAGTTTCGCTCGCGCGGAGAAAATTGCGATACTGAGAAAAAATCGATCGCAACCATCTTAAATGGTTTCAAACTAAGAACATACCCAAGACAATTTATTAAAAATTAGTTTTCACACAGTCTGTGCCATGAACGGACCTTGATGAATAGTATTGGATAATATTCCATTATCAAAGTGTCCTGTTTGATTACAGCAGATAATTACTGATATTAGAAATATAGGCGGACATCTCTAGATGTCACTATTATGCAAAAATGGATAGATAAATCACTTAACCATAAAATTCACGATACCAGTCAACAAAGTTATTAACGCCCTGTTCAACACTCATTTTAGGCTTATAGCCAGTAACATTAAATAAGTCATCAATATCTGCAAAGGTTTGGTAAACATCGCCCGCTTGCATCGGCATAAAATTTTTCTTGGCTTTAATTCCTAACGCGCTTTCAAGTGACTGAACAAAATCGAGATCATCTTTAAATAAAAAAGCTTCTATTTCTTTATCGACAAAGGGAGATTTACGACTATTAATTAAATCTACTTTCGCTGGAACGATATCGTAGATAACCACCTTATTATGCTGAGCAAGTAAAATGGCATTAGACAAACCAACAAAACCTGCTCCTACTACAGCTATTTTCATTAATACGCTTCTCTAGGAACACTAAAACGCTTAATAACTTTTGGCGCTTGGCAGTTTTCTGCCATTTGCTTAGCACTTAATAATAACCAGTGCTGCCTGTGAGCGTAGCCCATATCTTGCCCGTTAGACACATCGAAACACGTTAAGTTGGCATCATCTGGCACTAAAATAAATCGACCCGCCTTCTCGCCCATCCATAGCCATGCGTTACGCTCTTCTTCTTCATCCGTTGCTAGGTAACTAAAATGCGTTATTGGTAATTGTGAAAACAATAAAAATTGCTCTTTAAATTTCACTAACCCAAGTTCACCGCGCTCACCATGCTGACCTAAGGTGTTTTCCACTTCTTCAATAACATGTTTGGGTGTGCGCAGGGGCTCGGCTAGCCAATATCCTAAGGTACTCACTATTAACCAAGAAGCGACAATTACCATTCCTAAATTAAAAAAGGCGTTTTTCGACCGTAATCGCCATAAACTAACTAACCATATCGCTGCTAAAATAAACGCTAAACCTGCCGCCCACGGGATCATTTCAGGGTATGCGGTTAATGGTTTCACTAATTTTTTATGACCCGTTAATAAACCAATGCAAGCGACAACAAGCACAATAGCAATTAACCATAAAATGCTTTTGCTGATGCGGTTAAACCATAACGGTAGTTTAACTTCATGGTAAGCAATGGTGGTAAACAGCGACAACATCGGCAATGCAGGTAACACATAAACCCCGCGCTTGCCCGGACTAATACTGAAAAAACACACCACAAGCACAACCCAAGCAAACAATATCATCAATACTGGATCTGTTTTTAATTTGTGATAAACATGCTTTAGCGAGCTCAACAATAAAATTGGTAATGGAAACCACATCACGGGAATTACACTAACAATAAAATAATACCAAGGCTCAAGGTGATGCCAGGCATTGGCGTACCGTTCGCCCGTTTGCTTGAACAGAATATTGTTTTTGTACTGAATTAATTCAGGGGTCGCTTGCTCTGCCACCGTAATCATCATCGGTACAAACCAAGCCGCCAACACCAAGAAAAAGGGCACAAAACCTAACCAACAAGCGAAGGTGAGCCTGCCTTTAAAATAGTCTTTATTCGCCAAGCGATAAGCAATGATGGGAATAAACATGAGTACAGGTAAAAAACCTACCCCTTTAGTAATAATGCCGAGCGCCATAAATGCCCACGAAATAAAATACCAGCGCCAATTGGGCCCTAAAATGAAATGACGGATAAAGCCATAACAACCAATCGTTATCCAACACATCACCATCGCATCAATTTGGGCAGCTTTAGCTTGGATCAAAAATTGTGGTGTAATTAATAAAAGTAAAGCGGCATTGCGACCCACGCGAACACTATGGAGTTTTGCCCCAAGATCATACACCAAAAATAAAGTGATCAAGCCACAGATGGCGTTTGGCAGTAAAAATGCCAGTTTTAGGTTGCCAATAAGTGAATAAAAAAGAGCGATTGACCACATAAAAACTGGTGGTTTATCAGGATAAAATTCACCGCCACGCATTGGAAATAGCCAATTGCCAGTGGCAACCATTTCTCTGGCTACTTCAACAAATCGAGGTTCATCAGCAGGCCACGGTGAACGAATACCAATACCTAATAAAATAATAACAGCGGCAAAGGCCAGTAAGATTTTTAAGACGGCGTAATAATCATCTTGTTCGAAGGTTTTTATTATATTTTTCATAACCTAACTTCTTTATAGTTCTTGTACTTTACGACGAAATTGACTGCGATAAAGCAGTGAGCCAATTACCGATGAAACAATAAACAGCGCAATACTGATGAGTATTTTTTCGTGCTCTGATAAACCAATTCCAGCGCCAGCGTAGGCAAAAATTAAGGTTTGTGGAATGTAGCCAATAAAGCTACCAAGAAAAAACCCCTGAGCCGGTACTGTAGTTGCTCCAGCTGCGACATTAGTAAACAAGTTACTGCCGATAGGTAACAACCGAATCATCAATACCTTTAAGGTGGTATTGTCTTTAACCAAGCGTTCAAATTTCATTAAACTTTTATTAAATTTGCGTTGCAAGCTTGAGCGAAACAACCATTTGGCGGCGTAAAATGACAAAATACAACCGAGCTCTGTTGCTACTAACGCTAAAAGTGCCCCTTCAACAGCCCCAAAAGCAAAACCAAACGCAAACGCTAACAATTGGCGTGGCGCACCAAGAGCGGCATAGGCAGCCCCCATCGCCATCAATACAACAACGGCTTGTTTGCCTTGTTCTTTAACAAACTTAGCGACCCAGTTACTGTCAGCGATATGTTCAAAAAAACCTTGTTGAACTGCAAACGCTATCGCAATAAATAACGACAAACTAACAATAAATTTAGCGAGCCTGTTAATCGTCACTAGTGTTACTCGTTTGAATTTCATTAACCATTGGCACTTTGCCACGACGAATAAGCCACATCATGCCTAATACATCAACAATACCGACCCAAGCTCGATTCCAAGCCGTGTATTTTGATAGACCATGTTCACGATCGCGGTGGTTCACTTCTTGCACTTGCACTTCGCCTCCCATACGTTTGACCAAAGCAGGAATATAACGGTGCATATGGTTAAAGTGTGGTAGCCTTAGGTATGTGGCTGTGGGCACTACTTTCAAACCACAGCCGGTATCTGGCACACCATCATGTAAAATAGCATCGCGGAATTTATTAGCAAAACGCGACTGAAAACGTTTCCAAGGCGTGTCTTTTCGGTTTTTACGGTAGCCAATTACGCAAAAATTAGCGGCTTCTATTTGTTGAGCGCGCTCAACTAATTTAGGCAAATCAGCCGGATCGTTTTGTCCGTCGGCATCAAGGGTCGCCATCAAGGTGTATTTCGCCTGTAACACACCCGACACAATCGCTGTGCTTTGTCCGACACTGTAGGCATGTTTGATAGCTTTTACATCACAGCCTAATGTTCTTCCAGTTTCGAGGGCGGTTTCAAAGGTACTATCACTACAGCCATCATCGACAACGATAATCTCAAACGGGTATAAATCAGCAAGGCTGGTATGAATTTCTTCAATAAGATGGCCAATATTTTCGGCTTCGTCTTTGGCAGGAAGTACAACTGATAACATATATAAATCCCTGTTTTTTAGTTATTAGCGATAATAAATTTGCAAATTAATCACCGATAAGTCAAGCAATTAAAGAAACCTATCGGCTAAATAAAAAGTGTCTTAATAAAATATCAGGCAAACCTTAAGATTTACTTAAGAAAAACTGAAAAAATGATTTACAGCACTACACGCAATATTACTCTGAATATTAGGACTCTTTTCTCGGGTAGATTTCATCATACTTTAATGGCTACAAGTCCATTAGTTTTGTTGAGACATTTTTTTTTAACTGTAAAATATTAGAATATCCACGTTCACCAGCATATGTTCAATGTCCGTAACTCGCTCTAAGCAGTCTTTAGAGCATTTACTTTTACTCACTTTGGGGCAGAAGCAATGCGCAAGTTTTGCAATTTACTCACTCGTTAATGGACAAAAGTGTTTTAGACTGGAGTTTATGAACTTTGCCATTGAAGGGAATGTAGTGGTGAAAATGAAGAACCCCACAACTACATAATCTTGGGAGATTAAGCTAGAAAATCGTTAAAAACTTCGTTGTAAATGTATCCAAAAGATGTGTAGTTTTCAGCAACAGCTTTACCACCAAAATTGAAATTTGCACGTACATCATAAGCACCGTTGGGTAATACACTTATATCATCAAAAGACATACCGTCAACAAAGTCTGGATGTTGTTTCAAGTGTAGATTCAAAAGATTCAAGAGCTGTTCTTTGGTTAATTGGTAATTATTCATATAAAGTTCCTTAGAATTGTTGAGATAAATTTTGGCAAATTGCTGTGTATTTTCAGCAGATATTGTCTATAAAATTTCTTTATAAAATATTTATAACTCATCGATGGACATTTCGGAGTTCGGACTTTTGAGCAACTAAGAGGGTTTAAAATTAATATTTTCATGGCTAACGCTTTAAACAGCGGAAAACGCGATCGCATCGAGTGGTTTTCCGATGATTTAACTTATTAGCACTACCCACCAAACTGACCAATTTTATATTTTTTTGTGTCGCCTGATCCGTCTGAATACTTCTCTGAAATATTCAATTCGTCACCATTTACAGAAAATGTTATTTTTGAATCATATTGATCAGTACGCCATCGCCCTGTATCTGCACCCCATATAGCCCTATTTCCTTCTAATTTACATTTGTACTTCCAATGTTTACCGTCATCACGACGAAAATATGAAAGGTAAGTAACATCACCTTGGATAGAATCAACTTTGATGATGGAAGGATCTCTTCCCATTATCGCAGAAACTGTGGCAACACATATTTGCTGGTCACTGAAATTACCTTGACCCGAATCACCACAGGCGGACAACGCCAAGGTAGCAACAATTACTAAACCATTTAGAAACTTTTGATCAATACTCATGCTTCCTCCTTGAGTGCTCTCATTTAAATATTTATGCGACACGCAGTTTGTGTTGCATAATCGCTTGTTGGACTGAGCCGCTACCGGCTCGGTGCGTCAGAGTTGGTGTGGTTTATGCTATGGGAACTTGCTTTTTATGACCTAAACTATAGTAATATCTGGCCTTATTTAAGCTTTCCCTGCACTGCTCAGCGTTTACTATGCTTCCATTACACCTAAGTTTAGCTAGATAAGCAACTATATTTTTGTACGTACAAAGCAGTTAGCAGCTATTAGGGTATTTACCCTAACTTCTTTAGGGCATAAATAATTTATACCGGAACGGTTGCTTCTGGTACAAATAGGCTATTCACTGTAAGATTTGATTCAACTCTAAAATTCGAGTTTGATGGGTCAAGTTAAGACTTTTTCAACTTATCACGCTCAATTATAGCTTATTAGCATTTTTTCTATTTGTGAGTTTATATGTACTCGCTACCTTTCTAGAAATAAAGGTAAGTGTTTTTTTACAACGATTTTTGATAGCCAACTCAAGTTCGTCAGCTAAGTTTGTAAGATTATTAATTTTACTCTCTAACCAATTCTTTTTGGTTTCTTGTATTTGAATTTCGCTTGAAAGTTCTTCTGATCTTTGTTTTTTTAATGTTAGTTCACTTTCAAGTGCTTGATTACGATTACTAAGCCCCTCAAGTGTTTTAGTCATTTCATTGAGTTTTTCTTTTACAAATTTCTCTTTTTTCAAATGTTCGCGGCCAGTAACATTTTTTGACTCTCCACGCTCAAAACCTAAAGGTTTAAATGTATTAGCAACAATATCTTGCATCTTTTCAAAGTGTGGATTTAGCTGGTTTGTTCTTGATTTTGCGCCTTTTCCTTTTACCATAAGATGACGAAGTGGAGCTATTTTATTTATAAAGTCATAATTAAAGAAGGAAACATGGGCATGAATATTACGAACAAACCGCCCACCTTCGTAACGGCCTTCATCTAAGTGTAAGTCAATTCCTAATGGCTCAAAACCAAACTCTTTTTTAATTTGCATTGCATATTTTCGTAAGTAACTCATTAGAAGCTTCTTTGCTTTGGCATCTCCATATTTGCTTTCAATTCTTAAATATTGTTGTTCACTCAAAATAACAATATGTTCAAACAACAAATTAAAATCTTTCCTAACTTTTTTACCTGTAACCTGTTTGTAACGAGTACATGCATATTCCAAAGCCTCAGAGGCGCTTTTACAGCCTTTTGTGTATAAACCAATATTGTTCTGACTAAACTCAGGATTCACGTTTGCTGAGCGCGTAACCCCGTTCCTATTAGGTTTAGAGTGATCTAATATGATGAATGCCTTATCAATTTTATAATACGCGCCCCTAAAGGTAGCAAAAGCCTTAAGATTCCTCATTTATAGTCACCCTTCTTTCAAATGAAGTACATCGTTCATGTGTTTCAGATTTTATAGCAACACCTTCTAAGCAATTAATAAATCTAGCTTGTGAGTAGTCTTCATTACCGAAAAAGTTACCACTTTGACAGAAAAAACAAGTTGATAGTAACGTTAGAGAATGACAAGTATCCCGTAATACTTTTGAGTCTATGTCAGCATTTTCATCAAGCCACAATTTTGCACAAACAAAAACTTGTTGCTTTTTAATATCTGATAATTCAAGTTCACGGAGTAAAGACACCCACAGTTTAATCTTTGCCCTTGAAGTTATGACTGGATGTTTAGCATCATTAAATATTTCACCGTGAAGCATACGTACCTGTATTATTTTATGAAACTTTTCAGCATTTCTCTGTTTTTCTTCAATATCAGGTATGCTTTGAAACTCAACAAACATTTCATCAAGAACAGAAGAAATATACGAAGTAACTTTTTCAGAGCCTTTATTTAACAAAAGCTTTTTAAGTCCTTTATCTGTAATTTCCAGCTTGAGATTTTCATCATTTACTATGCAACTATTCATACTCACCCCCACTACGTTATAACGTATTATATCATATTTTGTTTTTTAAATTTTTTTTTGCTTCGCAAAAACCCACCGCGCAGCGCCTATGGACATAGGTTTTAGTGGGTTAAAATTTTGCAAATAGACACAGACATAATTACTTCCCCCCTCTTTAATTACTTAAAGGCGGAAAGTCTCACTGTTGTAATAGTATGGTTTAACTAGAGACTTAGTCAGAAGTAGAATCCAATAAACTAACGAGGTAAAAATGCCGAAGAAAAGATTAAGAGTTAAAACATGAAAGTGCTGAACTAATCATTGTTGACAGTTGTAAACATAAAAATGCAGGCATGAAATGCGACCTACGGCAAAATACGAAGACATAGTAAGTTGCAGGCTTATTAGACTTTGATACTAGCATTCATCGTGTTCGTACATAGATGAAGAGTAATATTAAGGTATGTTGAAAAATACCTGATTGTATAGCTGTGATTACCAATTATGAGACTTGATAATCACTAAGCTATGAGATGCATCACATCAGTTTTTTAACCAAATCCGTCGCTCTAAGATGTGTATAACGCTTTAAACTCGCTAAATCTTTATGGCCAGTGATGGCAGATACCTCCATCATTTGAAGGCCTTTTTCGAAAAAACGACTTGTTGCTTCGTGCCTAAGATCATGAAACCTAAAATCATCAATTCCAGCTCGCTCAGTAACTTTGTTGAAAGCATGCCCTACCGAATCACTTAAAATATCAAAAATAGGCCCATTCAGTTTTCGAGGTTGTTTGAGAATAATTTCTTTGGCTCGTCGCGATAGCGGTACAATCCTACTTTCACCATTTTTTGTATCTTTCAAAAAAAGAGTCGAATCTTTTGCATTGAACCCTTCCCAGCAAATGCAGCAATATCCAGACTTTTCAAGTTCTTGTTTACTTCGCGCATTAGCCATTTCACCACGCCGCATACCTGTTTCGATTGCAAGGATTATGATATCGTGAATAACACCTCGATATTGTTTGGCATATGAAAGTAATAGTTCTTCTTCACCAATTTTAAAACGTCTATCGCGCTGCTTTCCTTTCGCAGGAAGTGAGATTGTAGCCACAGGGTTTCCATGCGGTAAATAAACTCCCCATTCATTTATTGCATACTTGAACATACGACTTATTAAAGCCATTTCTTTACGGACAGTATCACCCTGTACTTTTTCAAGCCGATAAGCTTTATAATCGCGCATGGTATGCACAGTTACATCAAGTAAACTAAGCCCATCAAAAACAAGCTTTAATCTATTGATCATATAACGAATAGATTTGGCTGACTTTTTTTGAGTAAGCTTTTCAGTCCAGTAATCTTCAAGAGCATCTGTCATCTTCTTTTGCTCAGCTAGGCTAGTAGACTTAAAAGTAGATTTATCCATATCTGACTCAACATCCCTAGCCCACTTTGTAGCTTCAGTTTTCGTAACAAACGTTTTTGATTGCGAAGGATATCCCTTACGCCTAATTTTTGCTTGCCACTTACCATTTTCGCGCTTTTTAATAGTTGCCATTTAGAACCTCCAATCCGAGCGACCAAAATAATTCTGATAATCATCGCAAAAAGAAGAAGGTAAAACTGAGGCAAAAAAAACTGAAAATTTGCCCAAACAATTTATATAGAACCATGATATTGGAGTAAGTTTTGAATAAAACATAAGCGTCCTGATAATGACATTATGAGAAACTCAATATTGAGTGTCCCTAAACTGTCCCGAGGACTATAAGAGAAGGTGGCCCGCCCGAGAGGATTCGAACCTCTGACCTCACCCTCCGGAGGGGTGCGCTCTATCCAGCTGAGCTACGGGCGGCCAATATATAAAGGCTATCAAGTTAAGATGCACTAACTTAATGTTGTAATGTGAACTTACAAAATACGTTATAAGTTCACTATTACTGTGCTCCCAATTAACTATAACTCCCCTTCCGGAGGGCCACGTGATATCCATTTCACCACGAGAGCACATTTGTCGTTATCAATACTGACTCGCGATATCAGCATGACAACCCGGCAATGATAATGGCATCTTGCGCTAAATGCTAGCATCAAGGCCTTTATATGCACACAAATTCAGCAATTTGCATTAAAACACTTCACTTTCGTGCAGAACCAAGGTATTAACGTATACTTAATAAAATTAATAACAAGGTGGCAGTATTGCCATGTAAGGGGAATTTGATCATGAGTTTAATGTCTACAGAGCAAGTCGCGGAATTTTTGGGTGTAAAAGTTGAACGCGTAAAGCGCCTTGCTCGCGAACATTTACTGATCTCGAAATCACAAGATGACAAAGGGGAGCCTTTGTTTGAACAAGAAGATGTAAAAAAATATAAAGAACTTGCTGAGCGAATTGGCGGTCTTTAATTTTTAGCTTTTTCTATGAAGTGGTTAAGCTGTGTTAGCAGTGGCGCCACTTTATCCGTCGCACCACGTTGTTCATACCAACAAATACATAAAAGTAAAAACAGCGCATGAAATGCCGAGAGCTTTTCAACTGATAAGTAAAACTCGTGATGTTCGCACACTAACGCTTGGTAATGTTTAAGTAACGCCAGTTGCTGCTCATCATTTAACGCAAAGCTCACCACCAGCGCAGCTAAGTCAAAGTAAACATCGTTGCTTTTGGCATATTCAAAGTCGATTAAAAACATACCCGTCTCATTCACAATGATATTTTCTTTCACTAAATCATTATGACAAAAGCCCATGTCTTTAGGTGCACTATCAATATAAGCCAGTGACTGCTTAATTAGCTCTGCGTGTTGCTGGTATCGCGCTGTTTGCTGGTAGTAGTTAATTTCATAAGCAATATTCATCGGCTCGGTTAGCACAGGGTAACGATGCAAATTAACTAAGTCGGGCAATAAGCTACTACAAAATTCACCGCTGGCAATACTACCTGCCACGTATTCGAAAATAGCCGTGTCGGTTGCTTGTTCTAACCAAAGTGGGGCTGGGCAGCAGCTTTGCTTTGCAAAATGCGCTTGCGCTGCAAGACCAATCGCCGGCCAGTGGTCGCGATAGTGCTTAACCAAAAAACCTTGGCTTGCTGTTTTAACTAGGTAGTTATCATTGCTTAACCCCTCAACCAGTGGACTGATTGAGGTGATAACTAAACGTGAGTTGAAGCGCGTAAAAAGCGCGTGAATTTGTTGCTCAGTTTTCATCTATAGCTGTGCAAGCGGCTTAGCCTGATGCTGCTCGTATTCTTCATACCATGTTTTAAAGCCCCATGCGGCCATAATAGTGTAAAACACGAAAAGTACTAAGGTTGGGTAATACCCTTTTTCAAAGTATAGGTACATAGATGCTGCATCAATTACAATCCAGTACAACCAGTTTTCCAGTACCTTCTTGGCAACAAGGTAAGTTGTCACCACCGCAAAACAGGTGGTAAAGCTGTCTAGATAAGCAAAATCAGCGTGAGTGTAATTGGTCATCACAAAACCAATGGCAGCTGAGGCCAGTGAGGTGGCAAGCAAAATCACCGCATGGCGCTTTAACGACCATGAAATAATGGGCAGATGATCTTTATTGTCCATGCCCCTGCGCCAAACGACCCAACCATATACCGCCATATACATGTAGTAAAAATTCAGGAGCGACTCCATCAACAGTGCGCCATTCCAGTACATTACGGTATAAATAAAGGTGCTTACAAACGCGGCTGGCCAACACCATAAGCTTTCTTTAATCGCTAACAGCAAATACGCCATCGATAAGGCAACAGCAATATATTCCCAATGCGACATGGCAGTAAAGCCTGAGAAGGTTTCGCTTAAAAATTCCATAACACGCGCTACTGTTGGCTCTAGTCTTCGCTAGGCGACAAGTCACCATGTAAGAATTTACAGACGAAAATAGCTTTACCAAACTCTTCATAAGAACGTTTGATTTCAGTATTAAGTACAGACATCACTAAATCATAGTCACCGAAAATCTGAGTAGATAAGGTGTTGGTGATCACTTTAAGACCTTCGTAACTGTTTACGCGGTCAATAAAACCTTTGATAAACGGAATGTAGTCTTGATGTAGTGGGTACTTACTGATCTCTACTGAAAGTTTCATTATGAGTTACCGAGTCTTTAAAAAGTATTGCATTGTAACCCGCTTGTACTAACAAGTCATGGCTATGGTTATTTTTTAGTGTAAAATCAGCCCCGATAAACATTGAGGATTCATTATGGCACGCCGCATCACATACAAATTTAAAAATCAGCCTCGCGAAATCAATTTTGCAAAAGATAAATACCGCGATATGTACCATGCGATCGCAGCGGCTGAAGGCATTGATTTAACCAATTATTTAAAGATGGAACAACAGGTCGAAATGACTTCAAAAGGCTCTGCAGCAGTACGTAACTTTCGTGACCAAGAATTCGCACGAATGGGTTTCAGTGACGTATATTTTATTAAAGAGTAACAAAGTTACTCTTGATACTCGTAGCTGACTCGTGGGGTGATATTACACAGTAATTCGTAAGGAATAGTTGTTGCGCACTGGGCAATCTCTTCAACGGGAAGCTCTGGCCCCCACATGATCACCTCATCACCCACTGTTATGTTGTCGCGGTTATCACCAATATCCACCGTGATCATGTCCATCGCCACACTGCCAACAATACCATAGCGTTGTGATTTGATAACCACAGGTGTGCCCTGCTCGGCATGGCGTGGATAACCATCCCCATAGCCCATCGCAACCACCGCAAGCTTAGTCGGTATATCGCTATGCCAGCGTCCGCCATAGCCAACACACTGATCGGCATCGACATCGCGTATCGCGATAACTCGCGTAGTCAAACGCATAACAGGCTCCAGTCCGTGCTGCTGCCCTACACCATTAAGCATTGGCGATACGCCATAAAGCATCAAGCCAGGACGCACCCACTCACCATGACCTTTTGGCCAAGCAATAATACCAGCAGAGTTTGCAAGGCAATGCTGCTCACTTTTGCCATCTGCCAGTGAATCAAATAAGGCAATTTGCTGAGCGGTCTTTTCATCATTGATGTCATCGGCGCACGAGAAATGCGTCATTAACTTAATGTCATCACGGGCATTTGGGCTTGCTTTTAAGCGACTGTAGAAAGACTCAAATTGCGATGGTGCAATACCCAGTCGATGCATCCCAGTATTCACCTTTAACCAGCATGCAATTGGTGCATCAAGGCTTGTTTTTTCAAGCGTTGCGAGCTGATTTTCATCATGAATAATGGTTTGAAAGTTATTGGCAAGCAAGATAGGTAAATCATCTTTATGAAAAAAACCTTCAAGCAATACAATCGGTTTTGTCAGTCCACCTGCACGTAGCGCTAACGCTTCGTCTATTCGCGCAACCGCAAATGCATCCGCATCATTTAAGTATTGAGCAATTTTAACTAAGCCATGACCATAAGCATTGGCTTTAAGCACCGCCATTACTTTGCAACCAGGCGCAAAGCGCTTCACTTGCGCTAAATTATGAGCAAGTGCTTTTAGGTTGATTTCGGCAATGGCTAAGCGCATTAGTATTCGTCGTCCATGGCTGGACCCGCGTAGTTATCAAAACGCGAGAATTGACCTTGGAAGGTTAAACGTACTTTACCGATTGGGCCGTTACGTTGCTTACCTATGATGATTTCGGCCACGCCTTTTTCTGCACTGTCTTCGTTATACACTTCATCACGGTAAATAAACATGATTAAGTCGGCATCCTGCTCGATTGAGCCTGATTCACGTAAGTCGGAGTTGATTGGGCGTTTATCGGCACGTTGCTCTAGGGTACGGTTAAGCTGCGATAGTGCAATAACCGGACACTGCAGTTCTTTTGCCAGTGCTTTTAATGAACGAGAGATTTCAGCGATCTCTAAAGTACGGTTATCCGACAAGCTTGGCACACGCATTAGCTGCAAGTAATCGACCATGATCATACTAATACCGCCATGGTCGCGGGCAATACGACGTGCACGCGAACGCACATCTGTTGGTGTTAGGCCTGATGCATCATCGACATACATTTTACCTTTTTCCATCAACAAGCCCATGGTTGACGACAGACGCGCCCAATCGTCATCATCTAGCTGACCGGTACGAACCTTAGTTTGGTTAATACGACCTAGCGATGCCAGCATCCTCATCATGATTTGCTCTGAAGGCATCTCTAATGAGTAAATAAGTACAGGCTTGTCTTGCGTCATGGCGGCGTGTTCGGCTAAGTTCATCGCAAAGGTTGTTTTACCCATCGATGGACGTGCCGCCACAATAATAAGGTCAGAAGGCTGCATACCCGCCGTCATTTTATCCAGATCGGTATAGCCGGTACTTACACCCGTCACACCATCTTGTGGCGACTGATAAAGCTCTTCAATCTTATCAACGGTTTTTTCTAAGATACTGTGTAAGTTTTGTGGGCCTTCAGTGCTTTTACTACGCTGCTCAGCAATTTTGAATACTTTACTTTCAGCAAAATCGAGCAGGTCATGACTAGTACGCCCTTCTGGGCTAAAACCAGCTTCTGCAATTTCGTTTGCAACACCAATCATTTCACGAATAACAGCACGTTCTCGTACGATATTCGCGTAAGCATCAATGTTCGCCGCACTTGGCGTGTTCTTAGCAATCTCAGCAAGGTAGGCAAAACCACCAACGCTACTTAACTGATTGTTTTTCTCTAAGCTCTCAGAAATAGTGATCAAATCGATTGGATCACCCCCTTCAGCAAGATTCACCATTGCTTCAAAAATGAGCTTATGGGTGCGGGTATAAAAATCCTGCGCAACCACTAACTCAGCAACACGGTCAAACGCTTGATTATCAAGCATTAAACCACCTAAAACAGATTGCTCAGCTTCAATTGAATGGGGAGGGACTTTTAACGTATCGACTTGCTTATCTGGTTTGGCCATAACATCACAAAACTAAAATTGAATGGCTCTATTCTATCTACTTGCTAAGGCTGTGCAAATAGTTAATACCAATCGACTTAAATATTTGGTCATTCTAGCGTGCTAAATAAAGCGCTAACTGCGTTAGAAATGTCTAAAGTAGAGTAACTACATGTCAAAATTTCTGCCTTGTTATCACTTCATTTATCTGTCGCTATTTAAGACCAACAACTTAACACGATTGGTATGAGCGGGAAGTCTTCCCGCTTTATTGTAATTGAGTGAAATATTGTAATTGAGTGAACTGCAATCGTTATTTCTGTTTACGAAGTTCAATGCGTCCGCTAATCGTATCCATTTCTATATCAGCATCCCCACCGTTAATACTAAATTCTAAGTCGCTAGATGGGCCGTATTTCGCCTTCGTTGCTCTGTCATCACTAAGCTCATTAACGATTTTACCGTTAGCGTGAGCTTCAATTTCAAACGTTGCCGATACATCTGCAGGGAAGTAAAACTCGGCATCACCACTGACTGATTCAAAACGAATATTGGCATCTGCTAGCAGCTTATTGATGTGTACTTCTGCTTCACCATTTACAGTATTGATGCGCAGCTTTTTAATTGCATCAAAAGCAAAGTCGATATCACCGTTTACGTTTTCAAGACGCACATCTTGTGCTTTGGTTTTTGACTTAATGTCGCCATTCACCGCGGTAAAGCGTAAAGCACCTTGTGAGTTTTTATCGTTAATTTCACCATTAACGGTTTCAAAGCGAATATCACCGTTTAAGTCGTGGGCATTTACATCGCCATTGACCGTTTCAAAGCTCATGTTGCCGCGAATATCTTGCACTGTGATATCACCGTTGACGGTATCAATCTCTGCGCCCGCTTCAAGCTCTTTAGCACTAACTGTGACATTCACCCCAGCAAATTCAAGCTCACTGCTTTTTGGCATGTAAATGGTTAAACGAGAACCGTCACCACTATTCCAGCCACCTAAGTTACGCGGCATTTTTACGATAAATTCAACACGGCTGCCTTCAACCTCTAAACGATAGCCTTGTGCTTTATCGTCAAGCTCACCTTCGATTTTAAGTTGTGGTTTATCCCACCCTTCAATGCGTACATCACCACGTTGGTTTTCAATAAAAATGCGTTTATTTGCAGGTACATCAATTTGTTCATTAATGGTTTGTCCTGCCATTGCCATCAGTGGCAGTAATCCTAAAGTTAAGGCTAGTAATTTCATAATTGTCACTCCTAAATCGTTTGCCACTTCGGTGCATGCACCTTGTTAATTAAGTCCAGTTGTTGCTGATAAACCTGCGACAGCATTTGTAATAAAGCTGGGTTTTCAGGTTCATTCTCAAGTGCTTGCTTTATGGCACTTTCGGCTTCTTCTAACTCTTTTAGTTGTTGCTGCCAGTTATCGGTTAACGCAGGTTGATTTTGATACTGCACCAACAAACCTTGCTTTTGCTTGGTAAAATAGTCGCTCATTGCCATCATGCTATTTGGCTCACCTTGGCCAACAAAAAGCTGTACGGTCAATAGTGCGGCAATACAACAAGCGGCAACTGCAGCGAGTTTATTCCAGCCATGGTTTGGCTTCTCAGTTTGCTCTGGTTGCCCTGTTGCAATTGCTCGCTCAACACCGGGCCAAAGATCTTTATCAGGGCTAATATCTTGCTTATGGTTAAGCGAGTCATTTAAAAATTGTTCAAATTCTGGCTTACTCATTTTCATACCACTCTTTTAATAACTGCCTTGCACGGTGAAATTGCGATTTACTTGAACCTACCGCCATATCAAGCATGCTTGCTATCTCTTCATGGCGATAACCTTCAATTGCATGGAGTACAAACACCATACGTGCTCGCTCAGGTAGTCTCAGTACTAATTTGTCAAGGCCGTTAAAGCCGTCGCAATCTGCTGCGCTTTGCTCATCCATACCGCTTTGTTCAAAACTCACTACTTTTTGAAACCAGCTTTTATGTTTGCGAATGTAGCTAATCGCAATATTGCTGGTAACACTGTGTAACCAAGTCGAAAATTGTGAGCGTCCATCAAAGTTCGCGATTTTATGCCACAACTGTACAAACACTTCTTGTGTTGCATCTTCGGCGTGCTCTTTGTCTGCAAGCAATCGCAAACATAGGCTATAAACCCGCTTCACATGCAACTCATAAAGTGTTGCATAGGCTGCTTGATCACCGCTTTTTACGCGCTCTATCAAGGCATGCTCACTTTGCTGGGCGAACGCTTGTTCTGCATCTATCAACATCCTGGATGTTGTCCTTTATGATTATTGTTGTGAATTTAGTGTATTAGACGTAAGGAGGGATTCAAAAGGTTTAAATGAAATTAAATTTTTTTGTGTAAGCTACAAATAATTGAGCTTACACAATTTTATTTGGGGATTTACGTTATTCGGCAGGTGATGCTTCGCTTTCTTCTTCAGTTGTTTCTGCGGTTTTGTAGCTCCAACCTAAAAATACGATACGTGCCGAAGAAGCAGGCGTGCCGCCATTTTGTACTTGTAATAAACCCGCATCATAGTGAGCACCACTGCCCCCTGTTGCGGTAATTGTAGAGCCACGTACACTACCAAATAGCTCACCACTTCCCGATAGCTTCACCGTTGTCAAAGGGGCATAAATAGCCGCATATAAATTCGCAGCACCGCTAAATTGCACGCCATTTACACCATTAAATGATGAGTAGAATGATAACGACGGATGACCACTAGTAGTTAATCCTTCTTGCTCAGTAATAACTTTTGCGCCTGCGCCAATATTGACTTTTCCGGTTAATAACACAGTTAAACTACTGTCTTTTTTAATAGTCAGTGTTGTGCTCCCCGCCATCGAAAAGTCACCATCAATCAGTAAAATAACATCACCACCAGAAACTTCCATTTTGCCGTCACTGGTCATTTTGAGTCTATCAACTGCAAAAATATACTCTTTGCTATTGCTACCATTAGCTTGGTTTTGCGCTTTAGAATTAAACAAGAAAACATCAGCAAGGCTTGGCATAATAACTTGGCTACCACCGCTACTAAAATAGCCCTTTTCAGTATTAAGCTTAAATTGTTGCGTAGGACCTACAGAAATAGAGCTGTAACTGCTTACTTGATCTGTTATGCCTGTCATTTTCTCTGGCAAAATTAACGGGTCGCAACTGGTATCTGGGTTTGTAGGGTCATAATCAGGTGCAGCTGGATCGGCTACAGTTACCGGTTCAACATTCGGGTTCACGTTAAATTTACGATCACTATAATGCACACCATCTTGCTGGTTATTGCTGGTATCTTTAAAATCGCCTGAACCGCCATACATAATATCCAACGCTTCGCCTTGGCTATTCGTGATGAATGTTGACCACTGCATTTTTGCATCACCATTGGCTCGCACAACCCCCGAAACAGTCCCGCCACGATGGGTATAATAACCACGGGTATAGACATTACCGTCTACACGTAAACCACTGCCAGGAGAGATATAAACACCGGAGTTCGAATGGATATTACCAATAATTGGTGATGAGCCATTTAAGTAAATAACTCCGGTCGCTTTTACATCGCCCTTTATCGGTGAATGACCCGATAGCACTACATCTGAATCGCCAGCAATGGTTGAAACATCACCATCATTCGACTTTGTTTCTTCGTAGGTGCCTTTACTCGAATCATAGCTGTCGATACTACCACTGCCCGATAAATCGACTCCCTTACAGCCCACCATCGCATTAGTGAAAACAGAACTACCTTTCGCACCTTGTACTGCAAAACGGGCGACTAAGTTACTTTGCGCGTCACCATCAAATCGTTGCCCCAAGCTTGCAATTTCAAGCTCACCAGCAGCGTTTTGACTTAAACTGGCATTAAAAATGGCATCATCAGCAATAACACCAGAGCCCGATGCGTTACTGGTTTTACTGATCAAATCTTCAACCGCTAATACACCTTCATCATTCAAGGTTTGTTGCAGTAACTTAGCTTGTTCAAACACACCTTTTTCAGCCATTAAGCGGCTGTTTAATTTCTTTTGAAAGTTGCCACTTAAACGTTCTTGAACAACGTTTTCACGTAGCGAACTAAGCACCACTATGCTAGCCATACTGGTCAAGATCAACACTGTAATTAGGGTAAAACCATTTTGCTTGTTATACACTGCCAGCTCCGTATGCTTTGACTAATATTGCATTAGTTAAGGCAATATCAATGTTAATACCATTACCGAACTGAACTGGTAAATCATTTGGCTTTACAGTAACGGTTACAAGCTCACCGGCGATATCAAATGACAAAGCTTCGATTCCTGTCAGTAATCGCTCTGAGGCAGCGCCATCGAGTGAACACATTAAGTTGCTACCATTTAAGCTATATACTTCAACCACCTGCGTAGTTGTTGCAGAGCCATCACAGGCAATGACACCACTTGGCTGAGTAATCGTAATTGTGCTTTTATCTGCACTGATGGTGGGTGTTAGTTGTGTTTGCTTTATGCTGCGGTTGAATACTTTACTGGTATAGCGAATCACTTCTTGAGCGTTTTCAAGCTCTTTACTCACCTCAATGGTGCTTTTAATCGCCGAGTAAGACAAGCTCACTCCCGCTAATAAAAAAGCGCCAGCTGCCAATGCCACCATCAGTTCAACTAAGGTAAAACCCTGAACGCGTTTATTCATGAGCACACCGCCGTTAAATCAGGAAAACTGGCATTTAGACTAATTTGATTTTCTGCATTGTCTGTCATGCGTTTATCAACCCAAGCCACATTAATTTGCATGTCATCACTGTAAGTAGCTGGGATCGTTAGCTGATAATCACTCACTTGTGGAGCGAGCGAAGCTCTAAATATCGCGTCTTGAAAAAGTGCGGTATTGGTTTTTTGAATTTCACAAATACGCGGCCACAAACGCTCAATGGTGTTTTGCCCTTGAATAAGTGACACAGTGTAATCAAAACTATTGGTTGCATATTGCAGCGATTTTAGCTGCGCTGCCGCCAAGCCTAATAATGCGATGCCAGCGATCACCACTGAAATCATCACTTCTAATAATGAAAAGCCTGCCTGCTTATTCATGCACATCCTCGCTGTGAATTTTCTACTAACCAGTTTTGGCCACTTTTAAGCACACACATCACGTAATCAGTGGTATTTGTGTGCTCATCTTTCACTAAAATTTCAGCTTGTTTATCAACTTCGCCACTGGCACTAATGGCCAGTGCGACTAAATTGACGGCAACGCCGCTTTTTGTGACCGAAAATTCTTTTAAAACCGTGTCTACGCCGCCCTCGTTGAGGGTCACTTGCCAACTATTATTACTAACAACTAGATTAATAGGTTTGTCGCGTTTGACCGCTTCACTGCGTGCAAATTTATAAGCACTATTTAATTGATTTGCAGTAGTTACGACGCGATCTTGCAAAATTTGCTGACTAAAAGACGGGAAAGCAAGGGCTGCCATAATGCCAATAACACTCAGCACAACCATTAACTCAATTAAGGTAAACCCTGCAATTCGACGCAATTGTGTTACTCCCAGCA
The DNA here is from genome assembly GCF_021532515.1 of Pseudoalteromonas sp. PAST1. Taxonomy (NCBI): domain Bacteria; kingdom Pseudomonadati; phylum Pseudomonadota; class Gammaproteobacteria; order Alteromonadales; family Pseudoalteromonadaceae; genus Pseudoalteromonas; species Pseudoalteromonas sp. PAST1. The sequence goes on from NZ_JAKGBH010000048.1 coordinate 19,583, forward strand.
ATCACTAAATGAAGCGCTATAACTACCATCATGTTTAACGGTTAAGTCACCACAGCGATCACTCGCTTGCGCCGAACCCGATTTAGGAGCGGCTTTTAAACTGTAGCCACGATTTTTAAAATCGCTTACAGCACCTGATACTTTATCTGTTGCTGTGTAAGTAAGGTTGTAATAGTCAGTATTTTGAGTTGCAAATGCATTGGGGTAGCCGCCATTTCGTGAATAAATTCGTTCAAGACTGGCGCTGTATTGCAGTAACTCTTGTTGAATATCTGCACGGCGACTACGTTGCATGTGCTCAGTGTAAGCTGGCAGTGCTACGCTATACAGAATCCCTAAAATAGCGATCACGATAAGAATTTCAACTAGTGTAAAGCCTGTTTGTTTACCCATTCCATGTGATACTAATGCACTTCTCAACCTTAACCCCTTAATACTTTTTAACCAGCATAATATAAATGACAGCGTTGTCAGTGTCAATTTTAACCAATTTACTTTTACTCATTCGATTATACTAATAAGAACAAAGAAATTAAGAAAAAAGAACGTATGTTCTTAAAATAGGTAATAATATAGGGTTAGTATTTGTATGTTTAAAATATAGAAACCAATACTATTGGATGGCAACTGAAGAAGCAATAGCGGTACAAAATGCTACAATTTATAAATTTCAGGCACAAAAAAGCCGCACCTAAGTGCGGCTTTTTTTACTTAATATTGCTATTAAGCTTCAGCGATAACGATTACTTTGATAGTAGCCGATACGTCTGAGTGTACTGCGATTGCTACGTCAAATTCGCCAGTCTCACGGATAGTACCTAGAGGTAAACGAACTTCTGATTTAGCAACTTCAACGCCAACAGCTGAAATAGCTTCAGCGATGTCGCGAGTACCGATAGAACCGAATAACTTGCCTTCGTCACCAGCTTTAGAAACTAGTGTAACTTCAGCTAATGCTTCTAACTTGTCAGCGCGAGCTTGAGCAGCAGCTAGATCTTCAGCGATCTTAGCTTCTAAATCAGCACGACGTGCTTCGAAAGTTTCGATGTTAGCTTTAGTTGCAGGAACTGCCTTACCTTGTGGGAAAAGGAAGTTACGTGCGAAGCCAGATTTAACTACAACCTGGTCACCTAGGCCACCTAGGTTTGCGATCTTGTCTAGTAGAATAACTTGCATGTCTCTACACCTTTTAAAAACTGTTAATCCGCTGCTTACTTATGTAAGTCAGTGTATGGAAGAAGGGCTAAGTAGCGAGCACGCTTGATAGCAGTTGCTAGCTGACGCTGATATTTAGCGCTAGTACCTGTGATACGGCTAGGTACGATTTTGCCACTTTCTGTAACATAGTTTCTAAGAGTAGCTAGATCTTTATAATCGATTTGTTGTACGCCTTCCGCTTTGAAGCGGCAGAACTTACGACGTCTGAAATAACGTGCCATGAGTAAAATTCCTCAAAAAATTCTTTCTATATGTTGAGCATGCAAGACCAATTGGCTTAAGCCGTTTCGGCCTTCGTGACGGTTTAAAAACCCCGTCACTTGCACTTGTTGCCCAACGTGCAATTGTTGAGTTTGTTGTTGCATTGGCGTGCCGCTGGCAACAACTTGAAGCCTGACATAACTATTACGGTTAAGGTCTGCTTCAACTTGCATCGATTTATGTTCAAGAACAAAAATACAATGCGGTATACCAGCAGGGCTTTGACTATATTTAGGTGTTTTACAAACAACCCCAGATAGTGTCAGCTGATTCATATAAGGATTAAGCGGTTGGCTCATCTTTTTGTCTCAACTGCAAGCGCCATGCTTGAACTCAAAACGATTAAGCAGCTGGTGCTTCTTTCTTCTCTTCTTTCGCAAGAGGAGATGCTTCAGTTACAGCGTCTTTAGTACGCATAACTAAGTTACGAAGCACTGCATCGTTGTAGCGGAAAGTAGTTTCTAGCTCGCTGATTACTTCAGTAGGTGCTTCAACGTTCATAAGAACATAATGAGCTTTGTGAAGCTTGTCGATTGGGTAAGCCAATTGACGACGGCCCCAGTCTTCAAGACGGTGGATAGTACCACCAGCTTCAGTGATAGAACCAGTATAACGTTCGATCATACCAGGTACTTGCTCACTCTGATCAGGGTGAACCATGAATACGATTTCGTAATGACGCATGGATATTCCTTACGGTTAATAGAGCCTTCTACCGTTTCGGCCAGTCGGTTTAAGGCAAGGAATTAAATTTAATAAGCCGAAATGAGCGCGCATTTTACGCTTAGATTGATAATTAAGCAAGATAAAACAGCAAGCCAAGCTAGATTATTGTGCTCTAATAATAATTTCTAAGCGCTAAAAACAAAAAACCCAGCCGAGGCTGGGTTTTTGAATTCTGAAAACTAAAATTACTTGATTTTAGCTTCTTTGAAAATCACGTGTTTACGAGCTTTAGGATCGTATTTTTTGATTTCCATTTTTTCAGGCATGTTACGCTTGTTCTTGTCGGTAGTGTAGAAAAAACCAGTACCAGCAGTTGAAACTAAACGGATCTTATCGCGCATGATTCAGTTCCTTAAACTTTTTCGCCACGAGCACGGATTTCTGTAAGAACCGCGTCGATGCCTTTTTTATCGATAATACGCATACCTTTAGTAGTAGTGCGTAGTGTTACAAAACGTTTTTCACTTTCAACCCAAAAACGGTGAGTTTGTAGGTTAGGTAGGAAACGACGTTTAGTCGCGTTTCTCGCGTGTGAACGGTGATTACCAACCGCTGGACGCTTACCTGTAACTTGACATACTTTAGACATGTCTATATATCTCCAATAACTTCGCTCGAGCTTAATTTTCCCTTAGGCCAGTATTTGTGCCCCGGGATAAATCGAAGGGCGCTCTTTATACAGCTTATACAGGCAAAGATCAAGTAACAGATCTTATCCAATCAGCTCATGTGTAAATTTGATAGCGGCTAATTATAAAGATCGAATGCCCTTAGGGAAAGTAAAAACTGCATTTAAATTAAACTAATTTCTAAAATCGCCCTAAACTGCTCATTTTTAACACACTCTCTAATACAGTTGGCTCTATATAAGCCCTCTTTCGGCAAACGAAACACAATTTTCACCACCCACTATGATGTGATCCAGCACATTTATATCGACTAAGGCTAAAGCTTGCTGCAATTTAGTGGTGATCAATTTATCGGCCTGACTAGGTTCAGCAACTCCACTTGGGTGGTTATGAGCAAGTATTAGTGCCGCCGCATTATTACGCAGCGCTGCTTTAACCACTTCACGGGGGTACACAGACGTAGCATTAATAGTGCCGTAAAAAAGTACTTCGTCTTTAATCAACTGGTTTTGACTATCTAAGTACAGCACCATAAATACTTCCTGCTGTAAGCCACGTAACTGAATAGTTAAATAGTCATACACGGCTTGTGGCGAGTTAAATAGTGCCTCGCGCTTACATTGCTCAAGCATATAGCGCCGGCTTAATTCAAGTACCGCTTGAAGCTGCACATACTTAGCAGCTCCTAAACCCTTTTGGGCACAAAACTCTTGTTCAGATGCATTAAATAAGTCGTGCAAAGTGCTGTTTATATCGAGCAGGTGCTCAGCCAGCTCAATGGCATTCATGCCCGGTACACCGGTACGTAAGAATATTGCTAATAACTCTGCATCTGAGAGTGCTTTGGCACCTTGGGCAAGTAACTTCTCCCGCGGTCTTGCTGATAAAGGTAAATCGGTTAATGGCATTGCTTCATCCTTAAAACAACTATTCCATATATTAAACTGTACTATAAAATTTAGTTTTTTCCTGTCTGTAGAAAAGAAAACTTCATGCTATCGGTAAAGATTTGCTATCGTTAGCCCATATCGACAAAGGTTAAATTTCACGTAATGACAAAATCAGTAAATAAAAAAATCCTGTTAGGTATGAGTGGTGGTATTGCAGCCTATAAATGCGCAGAACTTGTTCGCCGTTTAAAAGATCAAGGCTGTGAAGTAAAAGTCGTCATGACCGACTCAGCCAAACACTTTATTACTCCTTTAACAATGCAAGCGGTAAGCGGTGAGATTGTTTCTGATTCATTACTCGACCCAGCAGCAGAAGCCGCAATGGGTCATATCGAATTTGCCAAATGGGCAGACCTTATTTTAGTCGCCCCTGCAACCAGTAATATTTTAGCGAAAATGGCCATGGGTATTGCAGATGACTTACTGACGACCCTACTACTGGCTACCCCTGCAAAAGTGGCGGTTGCACCTGCCATGAACCAACAAATGTATGCCCACCCTGCTACACAAGCAAACCTTGCCACACTTAATGAGCGTGGCGTGGCTATTTGGGGCCCAGGTAAAGGCGAGCAAGCCTGTGGTGATGTAGGCGCAGGACGCATGTTAGAGCCTCATGAGTTAGTCGCGCTTTGTACACAACCTGAAGTAGAGCCATTACTTGCAGGCAAAACCATCACGATTACTGCAGGACCAACCCGAGAAGCCCTCGACCCGGTTCGTTATATCTCTAACCACAGCTCAGGCAAAATGGGTTATGCCCTTGCAGAAGCTGCACTTGCGCTAGGTGCAAAGGTAAATCTGATTTCAGGCCCCGTAACAATTAAAGCACCTGCTAATGCCCTGCTTACTAATATAGAAAGTGCTGAGCAATTACTTACCGCCTCAATGGAACTGGCCGCGCAATCGGATGCTTTTATCGGCTGTGCAGCAGTGGCTGATTACCGTGCAGCTGCAATTCATGAGCAAAAGATGAAAAAGCAAGGCGATGAACTAACCCTTACTTTAGTTAAGAACCCAGATGTCATCGCTAATGTCGCAGCACTTAGCGAAAACCGCCCTTATACCGTTGGCTTTGCGGCAGAAACTCAAGATGTTGCAAGCTATGCACAAGGTAAGTTAAAGAACAAAAATCTCGATATGATCTGCGCAAATGACGTATCAAAAGAAGGCCTTGGCTTTAATTCTGATCATAATGCTTTAACACTCTTCTGGCACAATGAGCAGCTAGATTTAGCAATGGGAAGTAAAAAAGATTTAGCCATGAGCGTAATGACTGAGCTTGCCAAGCGTTTGTAAAAATGCTGGAAAGAAACTGAATAAAACATTAACATAAGCCACTCATTTGCACAAAAAATGGCTTGTCTGACTCCCAACAGCGCAAGTAATAAATTATAAGAAAGGAATGGTCATGCCTGCGACAAAAAGAAGTAATCGCAAAGAGCAGATTCTGCAAGCACTCGCACAAATGTTAGAAACCAGCCCAGGTCAACGTATCACAACCGCAAAACTTGCGGCTGAGGTCGGTGTGTCTGAAGCTGCGTTATATCGTCATTTTCCGAGTAAAGCACGGATGTTTGAGGGCCTAATCGAGTTTATTGAAGATACCCTGTTATCACGCATTAACCTCATTTTAGAAAATGAGAAAGAAAGCCAAACACGTGTCTACAATATTTTGCTGTTATTGTTAGCCTTCGCCGAGAAAAACCCGGGCATTACCCGCATTTTGACCGGTGATGCCTTACAAGGTGAGCAAGAGCGTTTACGTGAGCGTGTACAAGGCTTATTTGAAAAGCTAGAAACTCAGTTCAAGCAAGTGCTACGCGAGCGCAAACTGCGCGAAGGTAAAGCATTTCAGTCAGACGAAAGCACCCTAGCCAACTTCTTACTCGCCTATGTAGAAGGTAAGATGAACCAATTCGTGCGCAGCGACTTTAAAGCAAAACCCAGTGCACAATTTGAAAAGCAATGGCCAGAGTTACAAAAGATTTGGTTGTAGTTCAAGTTTTATTAGCTGGTAGTTAAACTACCAGCTTAATACCTACCTTATATACACTTGATTTGAAAAATATTTCTTTTTTGAGTTAGTTAATTGAATTTCGGCCTGGTTACCAACTAGCTGCAATAGTAAGCCCTGAGCAATTTCCCTTTCACCCAATTTCGATTTCACAACAACTTCTTTTCCTATTGCTCCTTGCAACCTCGGTTTAGGGAAACTCGCTTTAGTAACTGGTTTTAGCCCTTCATTTTCAACAAACAAATTTAGACAATGCTGCTTAGCGGCACTGATCCAGTCATCATGGGATTTAACAATATCAACGTTATTTAAAAAGTGTATCAACGCACTATTTCGACTACTAAATTCACTCGAAACATCGGCCATATTTTTAACTTGCGCCCATTTACGAATAACAACGTACTTGCCTTGCGTGAGCCTCGCTAAACTCGTCGATGCGCCCGTCATCCGGCTATACCATTCGATTCTATAACAAGAAGAACCCAAGCTATGAAGTAGAATAGTCGTATTGCCAAATTCCTTAGTACTGCCCTCAATAACACTCACTTTCAATCCTTTAAGCAAAAGTAAATCAGACTTAAAGGATATGAAGAACAAGCCGTTATGATAATGAGTGACTTTCTTAGTAAGCCTAAGAAATATTCCTAGATTGCAGAGAATGGTTAAACAACTTAAAGGGGCAATCGAGATTAAAGAGCAAAGAATGATGATTCATTTTGAATATTGAGCGGAGTGGTTTTTCTCCGCCCAAAAAGCAAAAAGCCCACAGTTTTCACTGTGGGCTTTCTTTAAATTTGGTGAGTCAGCCAATAAGCCGCTGTTTTGTATGCGCGGAGTGGGTTTTCTTAATTACGTAAAGATATAGAAAGAAAAAAGCCCGTAGCATTCACTACGGGCTTTAATATGATTTGGTGAGTCAGCCAATAAGCCGGGTTCTGTCGTGGATAATCATTCGTCTAGGCCATAAATTGCTCTATGGCTCAAGCAACCTACCCGGTTCTCACGTGGGCCACGCGTTCATTATTTAAAATGATAGAACCCTATTTGGTCTTGCTCCGGGTGGAGTTTACCTTGCAACCAACTGTTACCAGTGGCCCGGTGCGCTCTTACCGCACCCTTTCACCCTTACCAACCGAAGTTGGCGGTCTCCTCTCTGCTGCACTTGTCGTAGGCTCGCGCCCCCCAGCCGTTAGCTGGCACCCTGCCCTGTGGAGCCCGGACTTTCCTCCCCCTGCGCATTTTCGTTGCAGGCAGCGATTATCTCGGCTGACTCGGCGCGCAGTATACCTGAGCGCGCACGTCTATGCAGTAAAGAATTAGTCTTTTTCGTCAATAATTGCTTTATAAAGTGCATTTTTCTTCAAACCAAAATACTCAGCCACAACACCACAGGCTTTTTTCAGTGGCATTTCGGCTTCAAGTAAACCGAGCATACGGCGCGCATCTTCTGGAATATCGTCACTTTGCTTCGCTTTACCCGGTAACATCAATACGATTTCACCGCGCTGCTTAGTGGGATCATCCGTTAAAAACTGTTTTAACTCGGCAACCGTGCCATTGAAAAAGGTTTCGAAGGTTTTGGTGAGCTCTTTGGCGAACACCACTGGCTGCTCTGCACCAAGTGCTATTTCTAAATCATCAAGGCTCGCCATGATACGGTGGGTGCTTTCATACATAATGCTAGTAATGCCTGAGTTTACCGCTTCAATGAAAAAGGTCTGCCTTGCTTTACTCTTTGCAGGTGTAAAACCAATAAACTGAAAACGATCTGTTGGTAAACCAGAACAACACACCGCGGTAATTGCAGCACATGCCCCCGGCACCGGCGTGACGTGCGCGCCTTGTTCACGGCATAAATTAACCACCGCATAACCTGGGTCGCTAATAAGTGGCGTGCCGGCGTCAGATACCAGCGCAATATTCATTCCTTGCTCTAACCAATCTACAATTTGTTGCGCTTTTTGTTTCTCATTATGGTCATGTAAAGCAAAGGTTTTTGCTTTGATATTAAAATGGCTTAACAACTTTCCTGTGTGACGAGTATCTTCAGCGGCTATTAAGTCAACCTCAGATAGGGTTTGGATGGCACGCTGGCTGATGTCATCAAAGTTACCAATAGGCGTGGCAACAATGTAAAGAGTGCCGATTTTATCTGAATTGTCCTCATTTAACATTGAGGTCTCCTGCGTCAGTCAGTAATATAAGCAAATCGCGTTAACGTATCGGGAAATCATTGTGCGACTTAAACTTGTTAGTCTATTAATTGTATTGTCAGGGTTATCGGCTTGTAGCACAACCGAAAAACCTCGAAATAGTGCAGAAAATCAATCGGGCCAATCGAGTATTGCCCTATCACAGCTAACCGACGCACAATCTATGTACCAAGCAGCGCTAAATCGTCAAGGCGCAGATAAAATACAGCTTTTATACACTGCGCGTGATGCGGCTATCAGTGAGGAGCGCTGGGCACTACTAGAAAAAGTCTGCCTTGAACTAGAAGCGACCCCAAGTGTAGACCAAATTCAAAACAAACTTTACATTGCTCTTGCACAAGAGCATCAAGGCAAAAGTGATTTAGCTTTAGCTCAGTTACAGCAGCTCGAGCCACAGTTAAGCCAGCCTGAACATCAAGCATGGCACCAATATTTAACTGCGCGCGTTTATGCATCGCAAGGTATGCCAAAACGGGCAATGCCTTTCTTTTTTAAAGCATCAACACTTAGCAGCGAAAACAATTTTATCGTTGCCAATCTAAACAAAGATTTATGGCAAAGCCTAACCCAGCTTTCATCGTACGCACTTGAGCGTTTTAATCGTGGCTCTGTGGTGCAACAAGGTTGGGTCAATTTAGCGCTTTATCATCAAGTGTATTTAGGTGCGCCTGTTGAGCTTCATCAAGCAATGAACAACTGGCTGCGTCGCTACCCGGGTCACCCAGCAGCTGAGGTGCTGCCTAAAAAGGTAACAGAGCTAGTACAAATTGAACCTTTAAATGTAAACCGCCTCGCAGTACTACTCCCTCAATCAGGCGCCAATGAGCGATTAGGTGATGCACTAAAAGCAGGTGTGCTTGCTGCCTTAGATGGAAAATCATTAGAACAAACATTATTTATTGATGAGTCGCTATCAGCCGCTGAAATTACACTTAAACTCAGCGAATTTAATGCTGATTTTGTTATCGGCCCTTTATTAAAAACTAATATCGAAAAGCTAACCAACGCTCAAACACTAGTTGATTACCCAGTGATGCATTTAAACACCTTTGATGGTGAGCGAATTTCACAGCAGCACTTTTTCTTTGCTTTAAGTCCTGAACATGAAGTTCAGCAAGCGTTAGAGCGATTTTTAACAGCGGGCTATCAAAAGCCGATGCTGCTAGCACCAAATAATAGTAACGGCCAACGCCTAGTTGAATACTTCAATACGCAGTGGCAACGCTACAGCGAAGTTAAACCTCAAATTGGGCTTTACTCTGGTAAAGACGACATGCCGAAAACAATCACTGGCTTACTTGAAGTAGACCAAAGCAAAGAGCGTATTAAAGTTGCCAAATCGTTATTCAAGCAAGAAGTTGAAAGTGAAACTCGCTCGCGCAGCGATATTGATGTGATTTATATTTTAGGTGATGCTACTGAAACGCGTTTAATCAAGCCCTATTTAGACGTAAACGTAAGTACTTTTGCTGAGCGTATTCCGCTTTATGCCAGCTCAAAAAGCCACAGTAAGCAAATCGATAGAACCGACAAAGGCGATTTAGATGGCCTTTATTTTACGGAACTACCTTGGATGCTTGATGGTCAAATTCAACAACACAATTTACGCCAGCAATACGAAAGTTTATGGCCAGAAAACGCAGATATAAGCCAGCGCTTATTTGCCATGGCATTCGATGCAGCCAGTATGCTAGGTGATGTGAAGCAATTAAGCATGGTGCAAGGTAAACGCTTTAGTGGTATCAGTGGTCAACTGAGCATTGCCAGCAATGGCTATGTTACGCGCACTTTAGATTGGGCACAGTATAAGAATAAACAAATTATTGCGGTTGATTTAGCGACTGAGCAACCAATTCCATTATTTATGCAATCTGCCTTTGGAATTAACGCTGCTGAATAATCTTTTTAAAACGTAGTAATAGCTCAAGGATGAAGCTATGTCTTGGTTTAAGCAATTATGGCAAAATAGCCGCGAAAAAGGCCTGTATTACGAAAAACAGGCTGAACAATATTTAATACAACATGGTTTAAAAGCCATTGAACGCAATTACTTATGTAAATACGGTGAGCTAGACCTAATAATGCGTGACGGGCAAACGCTGGTATTTGTAGAAGTAAAATTTAGAAAAAACGCCTTGCGTGGTGGCGCAAACTATGCGCTCAGCAAACAAAAGCAGCAACGATTAAGGCGCACGATTAGCCATTATCTTGCCGAGAAAAAAATCTCAAACCAGTCTATGCGGATAGATTATGTCGCTATAACAGGTGAGCTTAACAGCACCCTAAACTGGTTTAAAAATGTTTACTAACGCCGTTTGGCGTCGGCTTAATTTGGTAGGTTATGCAAGAAACGATAAAAAAAATCTTTACTGAAAATATTCAAGTTCAAATAGCGGCAGGTGAAGTACTGCCAAGCGCACTTGAATCAGCAGCATTCACCATTGCACAAAGCCTCATTAACGGCAATAAGCTGCTATGTTGTGGCACTCCTAGCTGTCATATGTTGGCACAGCACATGGCAGGGCTATTAATTAACTTTTATGAAACCGAGCGCCCTTGCCTACCCGCAGTTGCGCTTGCACAAGACCAAGTTAACTTAGGCGCAGCAGCCAATAACGATGAGCACGAAACCTTTGCACGACAAATTCGTGCATTTGCTCAGCAAGGCGACCTTTTATTAGCAATTGCAGTTAATGGTAATGAAAAGCAAATTATCTCAGCAGTTGAAGCGGCACTGACTCGTGATATGAAAGTGATTGTGCTTGTTGGTGATGACGGTGGTGAATTAGTTGGCTTACTTGGCCCAAATGACGTTGAAATTCGTGTGCCATCAAAGCGCCCAAGCCGTATCGTTGAGTCGCATTTAGTGAATTTGCACTGCCTCAGTGAACTTATCGATTTAACCTTATTCCCACAGGAAGAAAATTAATGTTTAAACAGTCTTTAATTGTTATTAGTACCGTTTTATTGCTGCAAGGCTGTGCAGCTGCCGTTGTCGCCGGTACAGCGGGCGCTGTAACTGCCGCGAATGATCGCCGCACAATCGGTTCACAAATCGACGATAACAACATCGAAATTAAAAGCTCTATCGCTATTAGCGAAAATGAGCGACTACATAAATTTGCCAACGTAAACGTTATCAGCGTCAATGGTATTGTGCTTATGATTGGTCAAGTTGCTAACGCAGAAATGAAAGACGAAGCACAACGCGCTATTGAGGGCGTTGATGGCATTCGTAAAATCCACAACCAAATTCGCATTGGTTCAAATATTGGTATGAGTACGCAAACGCACGACTCTTGGTTAACCTCTAAAGTGAAAACGCAATTGCTCACCACAGAAAGCATCAGCAGCAATAACATCAAAGTAGTAACAGAGAATGGCGAAGTCTTTTTAATGGGCTTAGTGAGCGATTCTGAAGCGAATTTGGCGGTTGATGTAGCACGTAACGTATCAGGCGTTGAACGTGTTATTAAAGTGTTTGAATATCTGTAACGCTAAATAGTTAATTAATAATAAAAAACCCGCTAAATAGCGGGTTTTCTTTTGTCTGACTAAGGTTACTTAATCACTCGTAAGTGAGCACCTTTTTTCTTCTCTGGTTTAGCAGGTGGTTCATCATCTGGCGTAATATCGTCAGGTGTTTCAACACTTTCTAATACCGGAGCAAAATCGTCTTCGTCCTCGATGAATTCTTCTGCAGTAAATACAGTCCCTTCACCATTCTCACGTGCATAAATTGCGAGCACAGCACCCATAGGTACGTACACTTGCATTGGTTGGCCACCAAAGCGCGCATTAAAGCTAAGCTGTTGGTTGTCCATTGCAAATTGTGTTACCGCTGATGGGCTAATGTTCAAAACGATCTGACCGTCTTGCACAAACTGTGTTGGTACTTGTACAGCAGGAAAATCAGCGTTAACCACTAAGTGTGGTGTGCACTGATTATCAACAATCCAATCAAAGAAAGCGCGTAGTAAATAAGGACGATTAGGCGTCATTATAAACGGATCTCACGCTCTGCTTCAGTTAGTGAAGCTTGGAATGATTCACGCTCAAATAAACGCAACATGTATTCTTTAAGCTCTTTCGCGCCTGCACCATTAAGCTCAATGCCAAGCTCAGGTAAACGCCAAAGTAATGGTGCTAAGTAACAATCAACTAAGCTGAACTCTTCACTCATGAAGTAAGGTGCTTCAGAGAAGATTGGTGCAATTGCAAGTAACGCTTCTGTCAGCTCTTTACGTGCTTGCGCTGCTTCGCTGCTACCGCTAGTGATTTTGTTAGCTAGGCTATACCAATCCGTGTCGATACGATGCATCATCAGACGACTACGGCCACGCATAACCGGATAAACTGGCATTAGTGGAGGATGAGGGAAACGTTCATCAAGGTATTCCATGATGATGTTTGCCTGATATAAACCAAGCTCACGATCGATCAGTGTTGGTACTGTACCGTAAGGGTTAATCTCATGAAGTGCTTCTGGCAGGTTATCCTTTTCAGCCAGGTGAATGTCAACACTTACACCTTTTTCAGCAAGTACGATACGTACTTGATGGCTATACATACAGTTAGCACCAGAAAACAGGGTCATTACAGGGCGCTTATTGGCAGCTACGGCCATGCCTACCTCCATTATATTACAAAAACAGCAATAGGGGCTTAAGCCCCTATCACAAAACTACCTTTCAAAATGCCCAGGATTAGTGAACATCTCTCCAGTATTCTTTCTTCAGCATGAATGCCAAGATAAATAGAATCACTAGGAAACCAATTACCTTTAGACCTAACGCTTCTGACTCTAAACGTGATGGCTCGCCAACGTAAGCTAAGAAGTTAGTTAAGTCACGAGCAGCACGATCGTACTCGTCAACACTCATTTCACCAGAACCATCTGTCTCAACGCCAACAACTTTAGTCACTGTGTGACCATGTTCTTCCACTTCTTCAGTGATTGGTGTTGGTAAGCCTTGTAGTTCTTGAAGAACGTGTGGCATACCTACCGATGGGAAAACAACGTTGTTTACGCCAAACGGACGAGATTCATCTTTATAGAATGACTTCAGGTAAGTATAGATCCAGTCAGTACCACGAACTCGCGCTACAAGCGTAAGATCCGGTGGCGCTGCGCCAAACCATTTAGCTGCGTCATCTTTATCAATCGCATTTTTGATGTGGCTACCTACTTTTGAGCCATCAAAAATTAGTTGCTCTTGACCAATCTCAGTAGGAATACCGATATCGCGGAACGTACGCTCATAACGTTGATACTGCATTTGGTGACAACCAAGACAGTAGTTCATGAACAATTTAGCACCGCGCTGTAAAGATGCGTTATCTTTAAGGTCAATGTTCGCATCCATTAAAGGAACCGAAGGACCTGCTGCCATTGTCAACGATGGCAACAATGCGAATAAACCGATAATTAGCTTTTTCATCATTTCGTCAACCTCGTTGGTAATGGCTTAGTTTTCTCATTCTTGCTGTAAACAAATAACAATACGAAGAACATGAAGTATGTCACAGTCGTGATTTGCGATAACAGCGTTTTGAAATCAGTTTGTGGTGTAGCACCAACCCAACCCAAGATAACGAAAGTTACCACGAATTGTGCGATGTTTAACTTGTGTAGACCACAACGATAACGAATAGAGCGAACCGAACCACGGTCAATCCAAGGTAGTAACGCAAGCACTACGATAGATGCACCCATCGCCACAACACCCATTAACTTGTTAGGGATTGCACGTAGGATTGCGTAGAATGGCGTAAAGTACCAAACTGGGAAAATGTGCTCTGGTGTTTTCAGCGGGTTAGCTGCTTCGAAGTTTGGCGCTTCTAAGAAGAAACCATTCATCGCAGGCATAAAGAATACAACCCAACAGAATAAGATTAAGAAACCAACCACACCCACAATATCTTTTACTGTGTAGTAAGGGTGGAACGGGATCGCATCAACAATGTCTTTCTTGTTGGTGTAATACTCGTGGAATTTGAATTTAGGCTTATCTTCTTCAGCTACAGTGCCTTTCTTACGCTTGATTTCAACACCATCTGGGTTGTTTGAACCCACTTCGTGTAGTGCAACAATGTGTAAGAATACTAAGATAACGATTACTAAAGGTAATGCAATTACGTGTAGTGCAAAGAAGCGGTTAAGCGTAGCACCAGAAATTACGTAGTCACCACGGATCCAAAGCGTTAAATCATCACCAATAACCGGAATCGCACCGAATAGTGAAATGATTACCTGCGCACCCCAGAAAGACATTTGTCCCCAAGGAAGTAAGTAACCCATGAAAGCTTCAGCCATAAGCGCTAAGAAGATGAACATACCGAATAACCACAGTAATTCACGTGGTTTTTGGTAAGAACCGTAGATCATGCCACGGAACATGTGCAGGTATACAACGATAAAGAATGCTGATGCACCTGTTGAGTGAAGGTAACGAAGTAACCAACCGTATTCAACATCACGCATGATGTATTCTACCGATGCGAAAGCACCTTCAGCAGATGGTACGAAGTTCATTGTTAACCAGATACCAGTTACGATTTGGTTAACAAGTACTAACATGGCTAGAGAGCCAAAGAAGTACCAGAAGTTAAAGTTTTTTGGTGCTGGATACTGTGCAATATGCATGTTCCAAACACGTGTCATTGGAATACGATCGTCGATCCAACCAATAATTTTACCAAACATTACGCCACTCCTTTTTCTTCACCGACTAGAATAGTCGTGTCATCAAGGAAGGTATACGGAGGAATTTCTAGATTTAATGGTGCAGGTACAGATTGGAATACACGACCAGCCATATCAAATTTAGAACCGTGACACGGACAGAAGAAACCGTCGTCTGTGCCCTCTACTTTCTCACCAAAGCCACCTTGTAGGAAGCTAGGAGAACAACCTAAGTGCGTACAAATACCAACAGCAACGAAGATCTCAGGACGTTGCGAACGATATTCATTGGTTGATGATTCAGGTTGTTGAGGCTCTTCAGACGCAGGATCACGAAGTTGACCTTCATGTTCTTTCATCTGTTCAAGCATTCTTGGTGTACGATTAATAACCCAAACAGGTTTTCCTCGCCACTCAACACGTATTAATTGTCCTGGCTCAAGCTTGCTGATATCTACTTCTACAGGCGCACCCGCAGATTTAGCTCGCTCACTTGGATTCCAAGACGCAATAAAAGGAACAGCAGCCCCAGCCGCACCAACACCACCAACAACAGAGGTAGCTATGGTTAAAAAGCGACGTCGGCCATTGTCTACAGGCGCATTGCTCATCCACTTATCTCCACTATGATTCCCAACACTTGCCATATTGAGAACATCAGTTACAGCAGGTTAATTTTTAGAAATTTCAAAATAGACGCGATCATAATTAAAACCCTTGATTAAAACAAGGTTATTCACAGTCTCATGCTCGAATATACCCTATTTAATAGATTATTAATTTAGGTTAGCTCGAGTATGAAGCCGCTGGTTATGATAACGCATATAAAAAAACAATATACTGACCAAGATCAACCTCACTAAGAGGAAACAGAATTCTGCATTAGCTGTTGTTGAACTCACTCACATTACTTGCCCCCCAATTGTAGCAAAAAATTTCATCAATTAACTGATGGATTTAAGCTAATTTTGCTAAATCTTGAAGTTTTTTTACTGTAATACGTACTAATTATTAACAGCGGTTAAATATCGAACGAAAAAAGGTAGGTTTTTGTACTTCAGCTATCAGCTATCAGCTATCAGCTATCAGCTATCAGCTATCAGCTATCAGCTATCTGATCTGACCCCGATAAAGTAGACACGGGGTTTAATTAACTTGTTCGTACTGCATGGGACTTTTATACCCTAGGGTGCCATGCCTTCTTACTGAGTTGTAGTATTTTTCAATATAAAAATACGTT
>NZ_JAKGBH010000049.1:0-34706 GCF_021532515.1 Pseudoalteromonas sp. PAST1
TGAAGCTACGCCTTTTGATCCTTTATACCAAGAATACTTGGCAAAGAGAAAAGCAAAGAGGCAATGCCGCAACTCTTGGAATGAGCCTAATCTCGCTGCTTTATAAGTTGCTGGGTACCAATTAGGTACCTTCGTGAAGGCTTGAGCCGTATGCAGTGAAAGTTGCACGTACGGTTCTTAGGAGGGCGACACTTGGTAACAGGTGTCGTCTATCCGACAGAAACAAGTTGAAATACTAGCCATGTTTCTAATTACATTAAATGATAAGTAAACAAAAAGAAGTAGCACGCTACTCCTTCACTGCCCTTAAGCCTCGCCCTACATTATCGTTAGCAATACGCTTTTGCATTATCACAATGGAAAAGTATATTTGCGTACAATTCCCTACTAGTATTATCAGAGTGAACTCTGAATGCGTTTGTTTGATTTGCGATATCGTCTAAAGGAACGTGGAAGGGGTAATATTAAGAAAGCGAACCCGAAGGTTCGCTTGTTTAAGTTTTTAATTTGGCTGTTTAATTTAGCTGGCCTTCTTCACACTCTTCCCACTCATTGAAAAGACTGTCTTCATCGGCTGTGCGCCATATTTCGTATACATAAGTAATTTCTGGGATTTCTCTAATATTGAAAGAAAAATGGAAGCCTTCAGACTTATCGTCATTACGAATACAAGGCACTGCAGGTACTATGGTTTGAAATGCTAAGCTTTCGCCTTGTTGAATAACACGTCCTTCATACAGGTTTTCAAAGCGAGGGGTAAGACTCGCAAGACCACCATTAATATGGCTCACCTTAACATTCTCAATCGTATAAGCACTGTCCATAGCACTTAGCTCCCACTGCACATAGCCTTCTTCTAAGAATGGACGCGAGCTTGCACTAAAGCCATTTGCAAATGGTGGAATTGTTTCATACGGTAGTGGGTGCCATAAGCTTTCGCCATCTTCATTAATGCTTCGTAAGCGAACACCTTTCGCTTCTGATAATGGATCAACTTTAACAACAAAATCATATTGTGGTGCATCGTCTATTAAATCAGTCGCTGAATAACGGAATGTATAAGTACCTGGTTTGGTAAACACTTGACCGCGTGTGGCAGGACAATCAGCTTCATCAGGGTAACTTGTGAATTCTCCTCCTTCAGGCGTGCTAATTAACTCTTCATGGGTGAATACTTCGTCACCATCAGCATCAACCGTAACTGGGCGATGTAATAATGACATACACGGTAAGATTTGATAGTAATCTTCACCTGGCTGTAGTCTTCCCCAGCTACGTGCCCACACAACAGAACGAATTTCAGGCGCAGTATTGGTAAGTTTTGCAAGGCCATCATCTTCTGCATAAGTTTTTGCAAAAAGTCCGCGATCATCTTCAACAATCAAGCGCGCAGTATATGAGCCTGGTACATCAGTTACCACGCGAGCACGGCGATACTCTTGGGTTTCAGGTTCAATAACTGGCTCAATAACCGCGTTACTGCCATCTGGACGATCAACAAGTTCCCAATGGAATGTCATTGGATCATCATTTGGGTCTTCACTTGATGCATCGAATACAAGTGCATCACCTACAATAACTGATTTAGATTGAGCATCTACACCGCGTGTTGAAGGCTGCCCATTAACATTACCAATTTTAGCTTCCATTGTTGCATTGGTTGTTAGTTGATTAACACCATCAGATACAACCATTCGTACTTTATACATGCCTTCAACATCAAGCTTTTGGATCTTTTTGCCCATTGGCTTCCAAGAACCAATATCAACTAACTCAACAGTACTTGTTTCTGGCTTTTCTATAAGTTCCGCACTGATTATTTGCAGTGCTTCACCTTCTGGATCATAGCCTGAAAAATTAAACTCAGCGCGTAAACCAACTTCTTGTTCACCAATACTATAAGAAGGGAAATAGCCTGTTGCGAGTAACTCGCCAACGGGTGCTTTGTTTTCATTAGACTCAGGATCTTTCTCTACAGTTACAAGAACTTCACGCTCTTCGCTTTTTCTTGCACCATCAAACACAAACAGTACCAATGAATACTCTCCCGCTGCAGCTGGCGTAAAAGTAAGTGTATCTGTTGTTCTTCCTGTTAATTCAGGTAATGGAATAGCATCAGGTTCAACAGGACTGTAAGCCCATTTCCAACGGTATTGTAAAGACGCTCCTTCAGGGTCATTACTTTGTGATGCATCAAGCGTGACTGTTTGCCCAAGCTTAACCATCACATCGTCAGCAATCGCAACAGGTGGAGCATTACCTGATGAAACAGTTACGGTAACCGTTTTTGGTTCACTGGCAATATTTCCGTAATAAACAACCAACTCTAGTTTGTAATCTCCAGCTACATCAACAAATAGAGTAGCTAAACTAAGTGTTTCATTGCTTAAATAACCCGCACTCTCAGCCGGTTTTTCAACAATCTTCCATTGATAATCTAAACTGCCTGTCTCGCCTGTAGGAGGTAAACTAGCACTTGCATCTAGGCCGACACTCGTTGTGCCCAAACTTACACTGTATACAGGCTCAGTGATTGCTGTCGGATATGGTGATGTTGCATTAAAAGTAATGCGTGTTGCTTCACTGTTATTAACACCATCATTAACAATAAGACTAATGACATATTCACCAGGAAGATCAGCCACAAAATCGGTGCCAAGACTATCGTTACTGGTTAAAGCCGCTTCACTTTGTTCTGGGCGAGAAATAAGTTGCCATTGATAACTAAGTTCTTTGTTATCAGCGCTACTACTTTGATCAGCACTTAGTTGAATTTGTACTGCACCATCTTTAAGTGAAAACGTTGTTTGTTCTGTACTGCTAGTGATAACAGCCGTCGGTTTTTGTTCAACAACAGGGGTGCTATCGTCGTTACCACCACCTCCACCACAAGCGGTTAGCGCTAAAGCTAGCCCTATAGCGGTGAATGTATGTAGCATCAATTTCATCGGGGTCTCCTTGCAGGTTTTTCTGGCAATTAAAATTGTAAAGTTAAGCTAAGCTTGGCTGTGCGCCCTGGGGCTGGCACAAGTCCTAAGCTCAATGCGTCTAAGTAGTAACGATCGGTAATATTATCGATAGTAAAATCAAGGGTCGCCGTATCGTTAAATTGGTATGAACTGTAGAAATCTAAAAGGTTATAGCTGTGCCATAGCACAGGCTCATTAAAACCTGTTGGTGCGTTGTATCGAGGAATTGAGTTTCTCTCGCCCATAAAGGTAGCGCGTAAACCAGTCTCGAATTTTTGATCAAAAAGACGTAAGCCTAAATGCATGCTGGCATGCCAGTTAGGCGGGATCATATTATTGATGTAACTCTCAGGGATCCCCCAGTCATTACAGTAATAGCGTACATAGCTACCAACATTACACACTTCAATATGGGAATATTTAGTGCCACTTAATTCAACTAACCAAAAAGGTGCTGTGTAACTAAAGTTCAACTCAACACCATTAAGATCTAAACTGTCGATATTGCGCATGCGGAAAAAATCGAGCATACCGCCTTGTGATTGCTCCCACGCATTTGGTTGTGTCCGAGTCAGATAGTCATCTACATGATTCTCGAAATAGGCAAGTTTGATAGCCAGTTGCTCTGTGTTATTCGCTATTTTTTCGTTTAAATAATTAATACCCAATTCTTGATTTTTGGCATGCTCAGGTTTCAGAGGGATATCAAGCACAGGGCTCACAGACCAGCCCGAAGTACTTTCAAACAAGCTTGGCATGCGTAAAGCTTCTGCGTGTCTAATGTATAATTGAAGACTGTCTAACGCTTGCCATGTTAAAGCAATAAGCGGCGCACTACCTGAGTGACTATTCTGATAATTGACAGGGACACAGCCTCCTTGCCCATCAGGTGTGCATGCGGGATCATTGGGCTTAAGCTCTAAAGGATTATTATCTTTTGAAGAGAAATGACTAAAGCGCAATCCTGCTTCTAATTGCCACTGCTTTGTAATTTGCCAATCTACGGCGCTAAAAGCACTAAACTCTTTACGCCAACCGCTTCTTGAACCAGCATAAAAACCTTCTGTTTGGGGCGTGTCGGTATCCATATCTTCCCACTGCCCAGCAATGCCATAGCTCAATGCAAGTTCGCCATGATTGTAGAACATCATTTTATTACTAAATTCAGCACCCCAACGCTGATAGTCATCTTTTCGAGCTATGTTATCGGCAATATCCACCGAGCCGACATCTGGCGTATTTAAATCTGTAATCGCATCTGTATGCCACAAATTAGCCGAAAAGTCGGCCCAATCATAAGTAAGCGGTTGCCATTTGTATTTTAATGTATAGGTATGGTTTGTTACTTCGCTGTCAAGCCATTGTCTTGCTTGTCCAAAAGAGCGAATTTGCGAAGGCATCATTTCGCCATATTCGCTGTTATAAAGGATATAACTCATCTCTAAGCTATGATCTTTTGGCATCACCAAGTTCGTTTTAAGTAATACCGACTCACTATTGAAATTTGTATTTGGTATACGCTCATTAGCACGAAATCTTGACGCACCTTCCACAGAAACTGGAGTCTCGGTATACCAAGCCATTTTAACCGGCTCACCATAAATCAATTCGGGTTTAGGGCCATGGCTACCTGCATAATAATTGCCTTGTTCACGCTTAGCGTAAGCACCAACTAAGTCACCCCAACTAAAGCGTTTTGCTGCAGCGACACTCCCCGCGTAACTCGCAAACTCTAACAAACTAGGCCTGTCCATTCCTTCTTCTGGGGCAAAATGCTCAGGCATCAAGTACTGTTCAGTACAATAAGTTGGAAAGCGACAGTCTGAGCGATAAGCATTACGAGGGAGAAAATAGCCTGCATAGGTTCCAGGCTGAGGTGCGTTTGAGCTATTACCAATAGCACTCGCTCTTAAACGTACACCTGACAGCTCACCTTCTTTGACAATATCGTCTGCATTAAGAGTGCTAACACTCACTAATCCGCCCGTCGCACCGGTCCCTTGCGCATCCATAACAGGGCCTTTACTAATCGTCATTGAGCCAATTAAATCAGGGTCAATATAACTGCGGCTAGAGACACCTGAATACCCTCGATAAACAGTTGTTTCTTGGCGACTTCCATCAATAATAACTGGCACACGGCCTTGACCTTGCATACCGCGGATATTGATGTCTAAACCACCTGAGTTGCGGTTCTCACTGACTAATACCCCAGGTGTACCTTGGAATATATCGCCAACACTGGTACCGCGAAATCGTTCAATATCTTGCTGAGTGATGACGTTTACCGATTTTGCCTCGGTATAGGTTTTATTTTTTAGTTTATTGTGTTGTCCCTGAACTTGAATAGTATCAAGAGTAATCACATCTGATTGTGGCTTTGCTTTAATAATCCAAGCGTTTTGAGCAATCAAAAACGCTTCTAATGAGGTTGATTGTAAAAGTTTATTTAAAGCCGTTTCTGTGCTGTAGCGTCCTTTAAGCTCTAATACGGATATATTTTTTACGATTTGCTCATCAAAGCTCAGTGTGATCCCTGCTTGTCGTGAAAGCAGCGTTAATGAATCACCTAGATTACCTGCAGGTAAGTCAAATTGAACTAATGTGAAATTAGCTGAACTAGCTGATGATTGCGCCGCATAAATTGGGGCCACAGACAACAGGCTCGAAACAAATATGGCACAGCTAGAAAGCAATACACGAGACGGCATGTGAGTTTCCTTTTTTCGTTACATACCTATAAAGCCGAACGAAAAATGAAAAGCCGTAAAAATAAATGAGAATTATTTTACTTTGGCAAAATTTCAGCCCAGAAACGGGTCAGATAGTTAAGCTTTGCACCCACTGATTGTGCAACAGTTGATAAAATTAAATCTGTATCTGAAAGCTGAAATACACCAGAAATTAGCGTGTCGTTTAAACTTGGATGGCAACGAATATGGCCGCTTCGATAACGAGCCAACTCGTGTAAAAAATCGGCAAGCGGCATGGCTCTGGCAGTGAGTAGATTTTGACGCCAACTACTGTAATCAAAAACCCCAGAATTTAACGTAAATTGTTTATTGGAAAAGAGTTGATACGTTGAGCCTGCTTGTAGGGATAAACTGTTTTCACTTGCCGCTGCACTGTAATGCAGTAAGCCTTTATTTACTTGTACAACCGCATGGCTTGCCTCATGACGAACAAATACTTCTGCGTTTTGAGTAGCAAATACACCATGAGCAGTGTGCAGTTGTACTGGTGCATCAATAGCTGCGGTTTTTAAAAATAACTCACCTTGCGTGAGCGTAATAGAATTACTCTTGTGCTCATCAATTTCTACCGTACTATGGCGGTTTAACCACAGTTGGCTATTTTTGAAAATGGTAAATTCTTCGCGACTATCTCTGGTTGATAAATCGGCACTTAAATAATGACGAACGCCTTGCTGCTCAACTAAAAAAGCCACACCGGCTACACTTAGTGTCGTACCAAGCGCGCTTTTG
Source organism: Pseudoalteromonas sp. PAST1 (assembly GCF_021532515.1). Lineage (NCBI taxonomy): Bacteria > Pseudomonadati > Pseudomonadota > Gammaproteobacteria > Alteromonadales > Pseudoalteromonadaceae > Pseudoalteromonas > Pseudoalteromonas sp. PAST1. The sequence goes on from NZ_JAKGBH010000049.1 coordinate 6,455, forward strand.
AGCAAACGTCTACGCTGCAGATTATCAATTTCATGGTCTGTTTTTTGTAATGTTTCTCGTGCATACCCGGCGGACTTTACAGCAACATCACTAAATGCTTTATCAAGGTGTAGTAACCGAGCACATGCCAGCTCATGCAATGGATCTGCACTGCGCCACTGCACAAAATGTGCCTGCTCTGCCTCACTGATGCTGCCAGATTCAATTTTAATTTGCCATCGAATTGCTTGTTGAACTATGTGTTCTGGAATATGAGCTTGATTGTGATTGAGTCTAAAATTCATCAGATTTAGCTGTCAAAATAAACAAGTTGGTAGCACTGTAGTGTTGCTTTAGCGATATATTTTTCGACTGAAGATAAACTTACTTTTAGTTCGCTTGCAACATCTTTATAACTCATGCCATCCAATCTAACCATTAAAAAAGCTTTTTTTTCTTTTGCTTTCAAACCCGTGAGTAACTTGTCAATTTGCTCAAGTAAGTTAAGCAACTCTAATTGCTCTTCGGGCGAAAAGTAGTCAGACTCAGGCATTGATTCGAGCATGCTTTGATAATTACGTTCAAGCACTTGCCTGCGTAATTGATCTGTCATCAAGTTACCAGCAACTTTCGTAAGCCAGGCACGAGGGCTACGCATATCATCATAAAGCATTGGCTTATTTAACAATTTTATAAACGTATCTTGCGCCAGATCCTGGGCATTATCAGCACTACTTGTTCGCTTAGCAATCCAACGAACTAACCATTCGTGGTGTTCTTGATACAGCGAGTTGAACCCAGTTCTGTTAGTGGTCTTGCTAGTCAAAATTTACAAAGTCCCGTTGCGTGGCAGGCGGACATTATAAACAATAATCATTCTCATTCAAGCTGATTTATTAGGTAAACCTTCTTAATTATTAATTAAAGTGAAATTCTTTTTAATTATCAGCCATTGCATGAGGAATACGATCAATTAAAGGTTTAAACAAATAACTCAGCATCGAACGCTCTCCATTTTTAACAAATGCTTGAACTGGCATCCCTGGCTGTAACACCAAATCTTTTAGCAGCGCTTGTTCATTGACGCGAATAGTTACTTGATAATAAGGTTGCCCAGTTCGTTGGTCGTTGACAATATCTTGTGTCAGGCTATCTATATTGCCTTTTACCTTTGGCGTGGTGCTGGTATTAAAAGCATTAAATAGCAAATCAACTTCTTGACCAAGTAAGATGCTATCAATTAGATGAACTGGTACTTTCGCATCGACAATAAGAGTTTGGCCTTTAGGCATTATTTCCATTAATAATTGTGATTGGGATACTACATCACCAAACGCATTAAGGCCTACGACTTGCCCCGCTGCTGGTGCGCGAACTTCACTATTATCCAGGCTAAATTGAGACGTAATGATCTGCTGTTTGAAATGACTAATACTTGCTTGATTGGTAGCCATCTGTTGACTGAGATCTTGTTTGTAAGCTTTTATTGTCTGTAGTAATTGACTGTCTTGCTCTAATAACCTGGCCTGTTGTGCTTTTAGTTCTGCTTGTGAATTTGCTGAATCAGCGCTGATCTCCGCAGCTTGTGCTTGTAATTGATAAAGTTTTTCTTGTGATTGATAGCCTTTATCAACTAAAGCTTGTGTGTCTCTAAGCCAGTTTTTATATACCGCCAATTGCTGTTGCTGACTGGCAACCACATTTTGTAGGCCTGAAATTCTCGATTGCGTAGTGTGTTTGTTATTTTCTAACAGTAAGAGTTTAGCATCCTGCGTTGCTTTTCTTTGTACAAACAATTGCTGATGCAAGCGCATAGCCTCTTCGGCTTGTGGTAATGCTATTTCGGTTAGCGCTGATGAATAGTGCAACTTCGGCGTTTGTGTAAACTCAGCAAATAAACGTTCTTTTTCTGCCAGTGCCATATAGTATTGAGTTGTTGCGGCCTCAAGCTGACTTTTAGCGACTCGGTTATCGAGGATCACTAAAGGCTGATTTTTCTCAACCCACTGACCATTTTGCACTAACAACTGGGCAAGCACCCCACTTTGTGGAGCTTGTATTTGTTTTTTTCTTCCAGATACAATAACTTGACCTTCAATCACAGCACCTTTATCCAGTGGTGCAAAGGCTCCCCAAAGTAAAAAAACACCCAAACTTAGTGCCGTCATAATCCAGCCCCAAAGAATGTATTTACGACCTGCTATGCCGTGTTGAGCATTCATGCTATTGCCACTCCCTGTTGACTTTGTTTGGCTCTTTGCATGGCGTTTAATACGTTTTCTTTAGCGCCAAATGCCTGAACATGGCCTTTGTTTAGTAACAAAATTTTATCGCTCATAGCTAAAATATTCGCTCTGTGAGTTATGAATATCACACTACTGCCAGCTTGCTTTAACGTTTTGATTGTTGCTGCTAATGCAGCCTCACCGCTATCATCTAAATTCGCATTTGCTTCATCTAAAATAACCACCTTAGGATCAGCATACACAGCTCTTGCAAGGCCTATGCGCTGTTTTTCGCCGCCCGATAAACCGGTTCCTGCTTCACCTAGTTGCGTTTCATAACCATTACTTAACTTGAGTATCATGTCATGGACCCCAGCCAACTTCGCGGCTTTAATCACCAAGTGATCTTCCACCTCGCCAAATCGCGCAATATTTTGCGCGATACTGCCTGCAAAAAGGCTCACATTCTGTGGTAAATAACCAATAAAAGGGCCTAAGCTTTGTTTATTCCACTGAAATACATCTGCGCCATCTAAACGCACTTTACCTATACGCGGCTCCCAAATACCGCATAGCATTCTCGCAATTGATGATTTACCAGCACCTGAGGGGCCTATAATGGCCAAAATTTCTGCGGGTTCAAGCTCAAAACTAATATTTTTAAGAACAGGATGCTGAGCCATTGGTGGGATTAAAGTGGCGTTCTCAATGGTTAATTTACCGCTTGGTTTAGGTAAACAAACCCCTTCCTTTACTGATGGATATTGACATAACAAGCCATTTAAACGTTGTTGTGATTGCTTAACTGATTGCCATTGTTTAAAAGCACCAACCAATTGCTCAACTGGCGAGAGCATGCGTCCTGCCAAAATAGAGCCCGCAATCATCATTCCAGCTGTTATTTCTCCCGCAACAGCTAACCATGCGCCTGCACCTAGCATCATTGACTGTAATGCGAGTCGTAAAACTTTACTGGTTGCAGTAAGAACAGAACTTAAATTACTCGCTTCACTTTGATGGCAAATTCCAGCCCAGTGCTCTGACTGCCATCGTTCTTGTAAATTTTGCTGCATACCCATGGCTTGAGCAACTTCGGCATTATTAATGATATCGCTGGCGAGTCTGTTAGCATTTGTAGTTGCTTGTGAGGCTAAAAGTAGAGACTGTTTAGCCCATAATTCATTTGCTAAAGCCAAAGCAAATAACACTAAACTACCAACCAATGCGAGCGTGCCCAATAAAGGGTGAAAAAAGAACAGAATGACTAAGAAAATAGGCGCCCAAGGCGCATCAAAAAAGGCAAACACGCTACTCCCTGTCATAAACTGACGAACTTGATTAAGATCGTTAATCAGTAGTCCTGAGTTAGCGTTACCAGTTTTAAGTTGATGCTGATATAACGCATTAAATACACGGTTGTGTAAAGTTTTATCAAATTGTTGACTAATGCTTATTAATACTCGGCTTCGGATCCACTCCAGCCCCCCCATTAATAAGAAAAATACCGCAACCATCGAAGAGATTAGCCATAAGGTGTCTAAATTTGCTGAGCTCAAAACGCGATCATAAACCTGCAACATGTAGATTGCAGGCAACAGCATTAATACATTAATGACCGCACTAAACCCTGCAACATGATAAAAACTGCGCATTTGCAGCTTTAAAGCATCTTTAAGTGGTTTACTAAGCGCTTGCGAAGCGTTCATTTAAACCTCGTTGTACGAACTGGTTTAAACAATGCTGCCGCAGTTAACAAAAACAGCCAACGCCAGTCTAAACTGCCGCCATTACCATAGCTAAGTGATTCACTGTCTTTTGCTTTTGCTTCTGCATCCACATACAAGGTTGCTAGGGCAGCAAAACGACTATTCACATCGCTATCCTTACAATTAACTGTCAATGTATAAACCCCTGTCTGTGGCGAAATAACCATACTGCCTTGCGGCTCTAGTGGCGAATCAGGTTGCCAGTCGCCAATCACTGTTTCGCCAGTTGCTTTACAATCGGTTGCGTTAAAACTAGACCAGGTCACTTCGGCTTGCTCTCCTTGCTTTATAGACCCTGGAGTTATGCTGATTGACACTGAGCCTGTCGGCTGTTGAGCACTTAAATCTACTTCAAATACAGTACCGAATTTATCATTGAGGTATTTATTACCAGAATTATCGGTGTACCCTCGGCCACCATATAAGGTGGTGCCGTATAAGTTACCGTTTGCAGCTAACATAATACCGGTTGGCACTTTGCCGTCGGCATCAACATCTATCCCCGCTTTAAAAGAGTGTACATGTTCAAAACCACTTTCAACGACCACGCCATTTTCAACTTTAATATCTGCGAGGCGAATGCGATAAATGGTGCCATTCCCGGTTACTTCCCCAAATTGTGAAGGATATGGGTTACCTTGCTTTACGCTTATAACTTCATCTTTATGGACACCGCCCCCCATCGTTGTACCATAAAGGTAGCCATTGTCCGTAATCGCCATTGGTCCGCGGGGCTGACTGCCATCTAGGTCACTAAATGTATGCACTAACACAAAATCAGAACCATCTTTTTTTACTCTAAATACAGAGCCAAAAGGGTTACTGCCATCATAATGAGGATATTCTGTATGGATGAGGTTTTCTTTATCGGTCACAGAATATAAGGCATAGCTACCACCACAAATGCCATTATCAAATTTTGCCTCTTGCTGATTATGAACGATTATTCCTTTTGTTTTACAAGTACCTACCGACGTGGTGCCGTATAAATAACCTTGTTGGTCTTCAACCAAATAGGTGGCTATACGCGCAGCTTCACCTCTTGTCCACGGAACTTCTCCCTCGGCTAAGGTAAACTCGTGTATAATTTCAGGGCTTTGTACTGGGTCGTTACTTAAGTCCATTGCGTAGAGGGCGCCGACAATAAAATCATCATCAATCGAGAGTGTATCTAAAAATGGTGTGCCTCTGGGGTAGGCCAAATAGCCAAATAATGTATTACCACTCAATAACATACCTCCCGCACCAGTATAATAGCCATGCGGGTTATTGTTAAAACGGTGCATTTCAATCAGGGTATTATCGGCGTCTAAGCGCATTAACCGCGAGTAAGATTCGCCGTCTGTGTCTATAAACAGTAGCCGCCCCTGCTGATCAAAAATGGGCTGAACGTTAGGTTGACTGCTAAGCTCTTCCTCACTGTTATCAAAAACAATATTTTTATTACTGCCATCTGAGTGGACATAAAAAATGTTACCATCTAAATCAATACTATAAAGCCTATCGAGCTGTGGATGCTCAGCAAAACCCACGTATGATTTAATATCTTTAGCCAATGAAAAATAATGACCTTGCACCGGCGCCAGCCCCCACATATTTGCTGCCCTAGTGTCGTTACCAAAAATATCTACATGTCCTGTGGATGATATTCCCAGTAGTTGGTCTCGCTCAGCATTATAGATAGGGGGGGCATAGGGTTTCCCTGCCGTAGGCCAACCTTCAGGGCCACTATAATGAAGTGAAGTCAGGTAATTTACACTAACATCGTCAACCGCCGTGTTAGCAAGGCAAGAAAGCGGCAAAGTGAATAAAAAAATGCAGAGTGTTTTCATAGCTAGCTCAATAAATTTTAAGTAGCACTGCAGCAAAGCTACAGTGCAGTTAGATTATGCAACGAGTTCGTATTCGACAAAGCTTGAAACACCAATAGTGTCAAGTGATGCAAAGCTAGCAGCACCAGTGTCGTTTAGGGTTAAGTCAATTCCATTGTCAGATAGTAAAGTAGTGAAGTAATCAAACTCCGCATCTTTTAAGCCATCTACAATGTTATGGGTGGTATTGTCACCAGTTGTACGGTCAATCACATTGCCGCTTGTATCAATACCGGCATTTAGGCCTATGGTATCTAGACCATCGAAACTAACTAACTCATCAGTGAAGCTGTATTCACCGTTAGCATCTTGAGTGATGCCGTAACCAAAGGAAATTGAGGCAATTTCACCGTAAATTGTATGAGATGGGCTAGAGAAGAAGGTGTAATCTAAGTAAGAACCATCAGCAGCCTGAATGATAAAGCCTAGGCTGCCATCGCTTGAAGTGCCCTCTTGCACAAATTGCGTGCCAGAGAATGTGCCAAAGCTCCCCCAAAAACCTAAATCTACAATAGGATCTGGATTTTCAGTACCAGCGAAACTACCAATGCTTTCATCGTAAGTTGTATCCGTAAAAAACTCACTTGCGTAGGTGAAAAAGTCATTTAAACTGCCGTAGCTATAATTTGCACCATATGAAACTTGTATAGACATAATATTTCCTTTTCTGTTTTTGTAATGACCTAGAGGTCTGAAATAGTCATATCAATTGCGCGCCAGATTGATATGACTGGGTTAATTAGCAAAACTGGTTGCTAATTTAGCTTTTAATTTTGTTACGAAAGCGCCTACCAACTAATAAGCCAAGAGCCAAGATTACACCGCCAAATGCCCCACCACTGCTGCTATTATCTTCCGGTTCAGGCTCTGGTTCTGGTTCAGGCTCTGGTGCAGGATTAACTAAAATATCCAAAGTTTGAACATAGTCAGTTTGGTCGTTATCTTGGCAAGTTAGAATGTATGATTTGTTGCCATCAGTGCTTGGCTCGATAGTTTCGGTACCACTGGTTTCTTTTGTACCTTCCCAGTCACCACTAGCCGTACATTGGCTTAAGTTAGATGTTTGCCAATTTAACTCTACGCTTTCTCCTAAGGTGATTTCGGTAACTGAAGAAGTAAAGTTCAGCTCTGGTTTTGGATTTACAACCACATTAACTAACTGAACATGTGTTTTTTGGTCAGTGTCTTGGCAACTTAATAAATAAGATTTTTCACCTTCAGAGCTTGGCTCAATTGATTCAGTACCACTGGTTTCTTTTGCACCTTGCCAATCGCCACTGGCAGTACATTGGCTTAAGTTGGTTGACTGCCAGTTGACTTCAACACTCTCTCCTAAAGTTATTTCTGAAGTTTGAGTGGTAAACTCCAAGGCATGCTCTTTTACAGTGAATTGATATACGCTTCCTGTGTCGTTTACCGCGTCGCCATTGGTGGCACCGTAAATAATTTGTTCGCCATTCTCTCGCGCACCAGCAGTTAAACCTACTGGTAAAGGTGAAGCTTGATCTGCAAAGTGGAGTACAAGCTGAAAATTGTCTTGCTCTTTATCAAGATCACGTGCATCTGTACTTAGATTAATACGAAATAGCACACCTGAATTATCGTCACTGCCTCCGGCGGTTGTTGTACCGTAAATATTTCCATCTGCTGCAACTACAAGTGGACCCGCTGGCGTTTTACCATTTAGGTTTGTTTCTGCTTCATCTTGTTCTGAACCAAATGTATGTAACACGGTAAATGCGTCTAAATTGGTTTTGTGGGCACGCCATACTGTTTTAGCTGACGTTCCGTATAACCAATCACCGCTTTCTACTAACGAGTTGGTTGCTAAGGTATGGTCATCGATAAGACCATGTAGGTTATTAGAAAAGGTTTTTAAAATTTGTACTTCTGAGCTGCCATCCGTTTTAGCATTAGTTAAATCTAGCTTAAACAAGGTGCCGCTTGGGAAGTCGCCATCTTCTAAGCCTTCGGTACTGCCTGCTCCATCAGACTTTGAAGATTTATGTGCAAGGCCATATATAGCATTATCTTGCTCACTGTATATCAGTGAGGCAGGCGCTTCACCTTTAGTAAAAATATTGCCCTGTTTGTATTCATCACGGCTAAAGTCAATCAGTACAGCGATTTCACCTTCACTATTAAGACGCAGTAATGCACTATAATCACTACCTCGTTCATAAGCGGCAAAATAGATGTTGTCTTGTGCATCTATTGTCATCAAGCCTTGTACTTGGAAGTCTCCCCCATTAATACTAGAGAGATCCAAATGCGATAGTGCATCCTCTATTACTTCGCCTTCACTCCATTTGAATAATGTTCTGTTTGCGCCACCGTAAACAACTCCCTGACTATCAACCACGGTATTCGTTACAAAGGCTAGCGTGTCGTTATTAACTTCGTTTATATATGTGGTGTAGTCGGTTAACTCGCCTTCGGTTAATTGGGGAGTGAAGCTATAAATACCCGACTGCGTTAGCGTGGCAAAGTCACTACCACCACCAGAAAGAAAAGTACCTATTAATTTACCATTATGGGTATTTAATGTCGGTGGTTTTGCAGGCATCATGCCTTTATCGCCGCCCATCATAATGGTCTGCGGTGTACCAAATGCATGTAATTGTTGTAGGTTAATTTCAGCTGCACTTGCAAGATTTGCGCTAAACAATGCACTGGTAATAAGGGCTAGCTTAAAGGTATGTTGCATTTTTATTCCTTTATTATTTAAAATGTTGCGGTTAATTGAGCAGTGGCGGTGCGCCCAGGCGCAATCCAATATGAAGTACCATTTGCTTCGGCATAATTGAGATCGGTCAGGTTGTCGACCGACATACGTAATTTAAACTGTGATGTGAATTGATATTCCAACCAAAAGTCATAAACTTGCCAGTCAACAACGTCTTCATAAGCGCTGCCACCACGACCGTCGTTATCTTCGTAACGCATTCGAGCGCCTAACTTTAAAGTGTCTTCAAATAACTTTAAGCCTAGGGTCAATGCACCACTGTGTTTTGGTGGAGGGATATAGTTCAAGCTTCCCGATCCAGCTTGACCCATACTTGTTTCTGGATAACCTACTTGGCTGCCTAGAGGAAATGGATCATAGCCTCCCTTGCCAAGGTCAACATTCATTTTGGTGTAATTAAGCTCAGCAAATAGCCTTTTTGATTCATAATCAGCTTGCAGTTCAAGGCCATCAAAACGGATTTCATCTTGTAAATTGACATAACTCAATGTCATTCCACTGTCATCAATAGAAGTAGGTCTCATCACGCGACCTTGGACAATAAAGTTATCGATGGTATTTTCGAACCATGCTGTTTTAATGAATAAATCGTGGCCTTTGGCTATATCAAGCAACTCAAAATTAAGACCAATTTCATTATTCCAAGCTTCTTCAGCTTCAAGTCCAGGGTTTGGGTAAAAAGGGAAAGAGTTACCAACATGAGCACCAAATAATAAGGTTTCTGTGATTTCAGGCGGCCTGACTGCCTGAGCTGAACTTAAGTAGCCTTGTATTTTATCGTTAAAGCGATAGGCTAAACGCATATTTGGTGAAAGGTAATTTTCATGCCGGTCAACGTCAAAGTCGGTATAGATCAAAGTGCGACTAGGCGAAACTCCGGGAGGGTTAAGAATGTAACCAGAGTATATTTCTCCACCTCCTTGCAGTGAAAATTGCTCATAGCGCAAACCTGATTCAAAAGAAAAATGCTCGCCGTATTGCCACTCAGTTTGAATATAAGCACTGCCTAGAGAGCGATCACCTTCAGGGGTTGCACCTGTAAACCAAGATGGGTCGCCAGTTCCTGGCGTTTGCTGTATTGCTTGAGGCTCTGTCCAGTCTTTAAAATACTCGCCGCCTAAAGTAACTAATAACAATGACTCATGTTGTGTTAACCAATCATGCTTGAGACTAAAAAAGGCAAGATTATCAACAACCATACCTAGGGTGTTGGTTTCATATTGCAATTTAAACTCGCCGTAGGGATTGCTGCTTTCTCCCATTTCATAAACATGCTGACGCATTTGAGTGCGGTTGTAATAAACACTGGCATTAAGATTGAGGTAATTTGAGTTTGCAGCCCATGTGTAATCTAATTTAATCGTATCGTTATTAAGTGAACTGCTACTTTCGGGCTCTGCATCTACTGATGTCGTTGAGCCTTCTTCAAAGTTGCCATAAAAGCCGATATAACTAAGTTTTACTGACTGCTCTTTATTTATTGTGTAATCAGCTTTGAGTAATGACGACCAGTTATCTTGCTCGGTAAAGTTACTCATTGCGCTAAAGTAATTACTAGAATCAGCATTACCACCATGTTGGCCTGGCTTAAAACGGCCAACATTCTTATGCCCTACCGCAGCAACAAGTTCTAGATCTTTTCCCACACGCACAGTAGACGCTAATAAGCCTTGCATGTGATAGGCATTGTTGCCAGATGAAATGGCTAGCTTAGTACCATGATCTTTACCGGGAGCCGCCAAATCATCAAATTCAAGCGTTTTAAAATTTACAACACCAGCAATCGCGCCAGCACCACCACTTTCACCTACCGGTCCTTTCGCAATTTCGACACTCGACAGTAATTGAGGATCTAAATAAACCATCCCATTGGCACCATGACCACTTCGTTTGAAGTTCTGCCTAGCTCCGTCAATCATCACATTAACTCGACCAAAATCTTGTAAGCCACGAACATTTACTGCAACCCCAGGCTCCTGCCGAGTTTGGGAAGTGGTAACACCTGAAACGTTATAGAAAATATCTGATGTATCACGTGGGGCAATACGTTGAAGCTGAGCTTGATCAAGTTGAGTATTTGAAGAGGCTGATTGATAAATTTCTATACGCTTATTAGATGTAGCCTGAACTTCTAAGGTATCGAGTAAAATATCACCATTTGATTGGGCTAAGAGTACACGTATAACATAACTTCCATTAGCCGTTTTCTCGGCATACAAGCCAGTCCCTAAGAGAAGCTGTTGGAATCCTGTATCAAGTTCGAATTCCCCTTTTAGACCAGTTGATTGCAGATCGCCAACTTGCTTAGGATCAAACTGCAGCAAGATGCCTGTTTGGAGGGCAAATGTATTAAGTGCTTCAGCCAAACTACCTTGCGGTATATCAAGTTGGTGGGCTTGATCCGCTAACACCTTTGCAGAAAATGTAAATTGCAAGCATAGCAAGACTGTAAAAATTAAACGCGATAAGCGGCCTTTTAACATAAATAGTTCTCATTATTTTTTAGAGCTATTAATAGGACGCAGCAAAATCAAAAAGCAGTAATAAAATTTATTAAATAATGAAAATAATTTTATAACTTATTTTATTTCAATGAGATATATTCAAAATACTTAGCGACAGAGGTATGGGTCACCGCGGGTTCTGACGCTATCATCTGTAGCGCCATAGCAATATTGTCTGTTGGGTAAACACCTGAAACTCGGATATGTTCAAGTGCGGATTGGTTGTAAATAAACACGCCTTGATAATGAGGCTCAAGCAAACTTAATAACCTAGCTAAACTCATATTATTAGCAACTAACCTATTATTTAACCATGCTAATTCTATATCGGGGTTTGCAGCTGTTGGCCCAATGAGGTGACTATTAGCCACTGACATTGCTTGACCTTCCTTACCTACGACACATTTTTGAGCAGGTAAATAGCACAGCTCTACTTTTGATTCACTCACAACGACAAAGGTATCTTGTTCGTGGCGTTTAACAGTAAATTGTGTCCCCAAGGCTGTTGCCGTTGCTTTATCTGTCTCCACCACTAATGGCCAACTTGAATTAGTTTTTGCCACTAAATGTATCTCTCCCTGATTCAACTTAATCAATCGTTGCTTAGAACTAAATTCTATATCCACTTGGGTTTGCGCGTTGAGAGTCAGTATGGAGCCATCTTTAAGCTCAACAGTTTTTTGCTCCCCTTTTAGAGTGTAATAATCAGAACTGATTCCTGTTAGACCTACATGACTGGCTATGAGACCAAACCCGACAAAAAGTGCCGATAAAACGACCGATTTAGCAAAATGATTAGACTTAGGCTTATCTTTATCTAGTACCCTATTGAGGATTTTCGAATCAAAATGGCTGTTATCAGTGCTGTCAAATTCGCGCCACAGTGCTTGCAATTCTGAGTAAGCTTTTTGATTTTCAGGATCGGCTTTGAGCCACTGACTATGGGCTTGAATATCAGCATCGGTGAAGTTGTCAGAATTGAGTAAGACACACCAATTTGCGGCTTGTTCAAGCTTAGATTTGTAGTCTGGGTACTGTACGGACATTATGGCTTAATCGAGTAATTGACTGTGACAATGAAGCAATGTTTGAGCGATATATTTTTGCACCATACTCACCGATATATTCAGTTCCTGAGCAATTTCTTGATACTTCAGACCATCTAACCTTGCCATTAAGAATGCGCGCCTTGGTTTATCTGCTAACCCTTCAAGTAAGCGCGATAACGCCTCTAGTTTTTGAATCATTTCATGCACTTCTTCACACGAAGGGGCATATTCTTGTGAAGACTCTAACTGAGCTTCAAGGTAGGCTTGCTCAATGCGTTTACGTCTTGCTTTATCGATAATTAAACGATTTGCAATTGTAGCAAGGTAAGCACGGGGTTCTTTCACTTCAAATAAATCAATTGACGAAGTCAGAGCACGAATAAATGTGTCTTGCGAAAGGTCTTGTGCATCATGATGGCAATGAAGGTTAAGTTTCTTCTGTAAAAACCTTAATAACCAAAATTGATTGTCGCGAACAAATAGATCCATACCGGTGTAATTAAGCACTGCGGTTCCCTACCAACAACAGCAAATGATAACAATTATCATTACCGTATCATTGTTATTTCTTCAAGGCAAGTTTGTTGTTTAAAATATGATAATTACTACTTTTGGCTAATCTCTTTTCAAAACATTCCATTCAATCAGAGAATTACAACGAATCGCTTAAGGCAAATGCCCGCCGTCGACAAAAAATTTTAATTTTTATTACGGGAAAATGATTTTGGTGCGTCTTATAAAATATGACGTTTATTTTTTTCGCCATTTTTGTCAGTTGGCTGGAGTAGATTTAATGAAATTTGGAGTAGTGCTTTTTGTGGCTCTTGTTGGCTTTTTTACCGGGCATAGTTATTCATCTGAGCAAGACCCAGTAAATGAAATAGTAAGCCAAGTAACTAAATTAGATAACCCACAATTAGCCGATAGCGCAGCTTTTGTTAGTCATGATCTGTCGCCTTGGGGTATGTATTTAGCAGCCGATGTGATTGTTAAAACCGTTATGATTGGCCTACTACTAGCTTCAATTGTGTGTTGGGGTATTTTTATCGCGAAGCTTATTTATCTTAATAAAAGTAAACGTGAAGGCAGGGCTTTATTAGTCAAACTATTAAATAGTCATAACTTAAAAATGGCAGAACAAGGTTTAACTCAAGAGCCAAGTACGGCAAAACTATTAATTCAAGCTTGCCTACATGAGCTTAGCTTAAGTAGTAATAACGCAACGACAAGTGATGCATTAAAAGAGCGTGTTGCAGCTCGATTAGATAGGGTAAAAGCCGAGCTATCTGCAGATATGAACAAAGGTACGGGGGTTTTAGCAACCATTGGTTCTGTTGCTCCATTTGTTGGTTTGTTTGGTACTGTTTGGGGGATTATGAATAGCTTTATTAGCATCGCCAAAACACAAACAACCAACCTTGCTGTTGTCGCGCCAGGCATAGCTGAAGCATTACTTGCAACAGCTCTTGGTTTAGTTGCAGCAATACCCGCAGTTGTAATGTACAACTATTTTTCACGCTCTATAACAGCCTATAAATCGCAATTATTAGACACAGTGACTGTCATAATGACAATCCTTAGCCGAGATTTATCAGCAAAAGATTCTCAAGCAAAACCATTAGAGCAGTTAATTGACTATCAGCAAATCAAAGCTGCAGGGAAATAAAGCCGTGTCTTTTAACTTACAACAAGATGATGAAGAACTAGTTGAACAACATGACATTAATGTCACGCCGTTTATTGATGTTATGTTGGTTTTACTGATTATTTTTATGGTTGCTGCACCATTAGCAACAGTTAGCGTGCCTGTTGAACTACCCAGTATTGATTCTGAAACGAAAGCCTCTGAACAAAAACCAACTTACCTTACATTACAAAAAGATTTGTCTTTGGTTATTGGTGAAAAGCAGTCTGTCGCGAAAACCGAACTAGTTGAAGCGTTATTGCAGCAAAAAATCACTCATGAGCACGCAATTTTGATCCGCGCAGATCGCAGTGTGGATTACGGGGACTTTGTTGATTTGCTGAATATTCTTTCTAAAGCAGGCTATAAGAACATTGCGTTAGTTGGGCTAGAAAAAACACAAGCGAGTCAGCAGTAATGAGCATGATAGCTGGCCAGCCAACGCTTAGAACAGGCTATCGTAAATTACAGTTACTCTGTGTTTCAACAGTACTAGTTGTTCATCTATTGGTTGCAGCTTACTTTATTATGAGCCCAGCAGTTGCAATAACACAAACTGCAAATGCAGCAATGCCTGATGCCGTCGTCATTAGTATGGTAGCCGCACCTAAAGTACCCAAAAATGCACTACCTGAGGGGCCTGAACAACAGATGGCAAGTCAATCCTCAGCTGAGAGTAAGCCTAAACCCAAACCAAAAGAACAGCCTAAAGTCGAGCAACCAGAGCTTATCGCCAAGCAGTCTGAAATTAAAATTACAAAGCCTAAAGTAACTAAAAAACCCAAAGTAGCTAAAGTTGAAAAAGTGCAAGAAACAGCTGTTGATGACGCTAAGCCTGTTAAAGAGAAAGTTGAACAGACAAAACAAAATTCCCAGAACGACAGCGCTGTTGCACAGACAACTGCACCAAAATCAATTGATGCAGCACCAGCAGAACAGCGTACAGGCCCAGTAAGTAATGTATTTAGCAAGCAACAAGCTGAGGCTAAGCAGCGCTGGCAAATGCAATTATCAGCTCACCTTGAAAGACGTAAACGCTATCCTCGAATGGCAAAACTGAAACGTCAGCAGGGCGTGCCTTGGGTCAAATTTACAATGGATCGAGAAGGCCAAGTAATTGCAGTCTCTTTATTTAGAGCAAGCGGTGTGTCATCCCTTGATGAAGAGGTACTTGCTCTGGTCAAACGCGCAGAACCATTACCCTTACCCCCAGACGAAATAACAGGTACTACATTAACGCTCACCTTACCTGTTGAATTTTTTATAAATTAAATATTAGCTACACGGAGTTAATCATGTCTTCATTGGATATGGAAACAATTAAAGAGAACACTTTAACAGCCCAGTTTAAAGCAGAAACAACTTCTATTCATGATGGTTTAGATAAAGCGATTATGACTAAAAGGCCTTTTTCAAACATTGAACGCTATGCATTGTTTTTACAAGTACAGCTAGCATTTCATATTACGGTCGCCCCTTTATATCATGATAAAAGGTTTCAAGATTGCATTGCAGGGCTTGCAGGTATGCAGCGCTTAGATGCTGTGTACGATGATTTATGCGATTTATCATTTAAACAGCAGGCCGATAAAATTCGTAAGCAATACGCTGATAAGCACACATTCTCATTTGAACAAGGCTTAGCGTGGTTGTATGTAGTTGAAGGCTCAAACCTCGGTGCAGAATATTTATTAAAAGCCGCCAAACGTATTGATTTATCAGAGACATTTGGCGCTAGACATTTAGCACCAGCCGAGCAAGGCCGCGGTGCTGCATGGCAACAGTTTTCTAATTCAATCAATAAAATAGAGCTTGATGATTTACAACGGAAAAATGCGCTTATTGCTGCTCAACAAGCATTTTCGTTTGTTCGTGAGCTAGTCGATAAAACATTTGCATAAGCCAAAAATAAAAATGAGCAGCAACAAAATAAAAAACGCACACGGAATGACTGAAGGTTCCAAAGTACTGAAAGTACTATTCTTTCTCACAGGTTTAATTTTTACAGGGCTTGGAATTATAGGTGCGATTCTACCCGTGATGCCTACGACTGTTTTTTTAATTGTTGCTGTTTATTGCTTTGGGCGCTCCTCATCGCGGTTCGAAGCCTGGCTTTTAAATCATCGCCATTACGGACCAACATTAAGAAACTGGCAACAATATGGCGCGATTTCGCGTAAAGTTAAATGTATTGCCTGTGTGGGGATGGCAATAGGCTTCATATTATTTTATCTTGGTGCGTCACCAGCGTGGCCGCTTACAACAACAGTCGCTTTGTTCATGCTATTGTCAGCTTGGTATGTCTTATCAAGGCCGGTTGCAAATGAGTAAGAAACTCACGTTAGCTGTTTAAAGTTACAGCTAATACTAATCTGCAATAATACTTAATCATTTTAAGGGATTAAACCCACTATCTGCGTTAAAAATTTCTGCTTTACGACCGCATGGATGCAGAAGGTAAAGCAATCAAGAGGCAATTGCCGAGCACAACTGAATAACGAAATTTTTGCCTTGTTATCAACGAGATTTTATTGCTTCAAAATAAACCACTTTATTAAGCGAATTGGTATAATTCGATATCGTAAAATTGTGTTTATTTTTAAATTGCTCTTTGAATGAAACATAAACTAATTTTCTTCTAACCATTGAGTGATATCAGTAATAAGCTGGGTAAGTATTTGCTCTATTTCTATAATAGTTTTCTCAAGGTTTAAATTGCCTTGGCTCGCTTTTTTTTCAACGTCAGCGAATAAACTTCTCAAGTGACTGGCACTTATTTCTCCGCACATCCCCTTTAAGGCATGTGCAACCTGACGAACTTGCTCACTATCTTTAGCATTAATTTGGCTTTGCAATTCTTTAAGCCTTAGCGGCGCTTTAGTAATGAACATCTCGCATATTTTAATTAATAAGGCTTCTTTATTTAAAAGTCTAACCAATGCTTGCTCACGATCCCAAAGAGGCTCTAAATTACTTTGTTCAGTACTAAGCGAATTTCTCTCGTAATTCGATAAAGACCACTTAACAACTTTTGACTGAACTTCGTGAGCTTGGATAGGTTTACTAACATAATCACTCATTCCAACTGCAATACACTTTTCCTTCTCACCAGCCATAGCACTTGCCGTCATTGCTATGATGGGAATTTGTGCATAGTATTGACCAGCCTCTGCGGCTCGGATTTTTTCACACACTTCATAACCATTGAGAACCGGCATTTGGCAGTCCATTAAAATACAATGAATAACTTCGTTACTCGCTTTAGAATTTAATAAAATTTCCAGCGCTTCTTGACCATTTTGAGCAGTAATAACCTCTATAGGCAATCCATCTAAGGCGCCAAGTGCAACTTCAATATTTATATCATTGTCATCCACAATTAATATTCGGCAGCCTTTAAGTTGGGTTAAAACATCTGCTGTTATGTCATTTTCTGTCGCTCTGTTTTCACTCAGCAAATAAAGTGGCTCATTTTCTGATACTTCAAAACCTGCAACTCTCAATAAATTAGTTTGTGTAATTGGTTTATTAAGGGATGTAACTTTTGTAACGAGCGCCTTTGGAAGGGGGTTAGTTGGTAGATGCAGTAAAATTATACGGCCTTGTTCTAATGTATTAGCGAGGCTATTTACCAGTGATTGAGGGTTTATCGCTTGAATACTTTCATAATCAATAAAAACATAATCAACATTGCTTGTATGTTCATCAGCAAGTGTGTTTATGTCGCTAACTTTAACATCAGCCCCATATACTTTTAGTAACTTTTGCATCACATCATGGCATTGCGAGTTGTTACTAATCAATAAAATACGTTTATGATTATAATAGTCTGAAACATCTGGTTTAGGGGCTTGGCTACTCCCAACTTTAATGTAAAAGCTAAATGCGCTCCCTTCATTAATTGCAGAATTAACTGCAATATCACCATTCATTATATTACACAGCTGTTTGCATATTGATAAACCAAGCCCTGTTCCGCCATAGTTGTCGGCTATAGAACTATTAGCTTGTTGAAATGCATCAAATAAATGACGTTGAGTATTTAACTCTATTCCTATCCCCGTATCTTGCACGGTAATTTTTAAGGTATGCTCCGTATTAGAAACCTGCTCAGATGATGCCGTTACTTTGATAAAGCCTTGCTCTGTAAACTTAATCGCATTACTAATCAAATTATTAATGATCTGAGTAAGCCTAAGTGGATCAGTCTTAACTTCGTAACAAGCCAGCCCGCTCGTATCTAAATAAACATCAAGACCTTTATCAAAAGCCCTCACAGAGCATGACTCGACTAAACTTTCGATCAGTAATTGAGGTTTGATTTTTTGAATGTTTAAATCGAGTTTACCCGACTCAATTTTAGATAAATCTAAAATATCATTTATTAATAGCCTTAAATTTGAAGCACTTAACTCCATCATATCTACAAGCTTACGGGCATTATCGGGCAATGTTTGACGTTTTAAAATATTCAACGTGCCAATCACTCCATTTAATGGCGTGCGTAGTTCATGACTGATATTAGATATAAATGCGCTTTTGATATCGCTGTGCTTTATTGCTTCATCTTTAGCTTCAGCAAGTGCTTGAGTTCTTTGCCTTACTTTTGCCTCAAGCTCCGAATTTAAACGTTTAACTTTATTCGCAGCTTCTTGTTCTTTGCTAATATCTCTAATAATCAATGCAACCCCGATTAAAACGCGCTGATCCGAAAAAACAGGGCTTACCGAAATGGCGAAATAATTCACCACACCGTTTTCAGAAATACTGCATTCATCTTTGATTTGTGTTTTTGAGTTTTGAATATCCGCAATGTAATCAGGAATAGGTAATCGGGCTAAAAAATCAATATCTTTACTCGCTTTTCCTATCGACATCGAACTTGCCAACATTAATAGGTTTTCAGCTGTTTTATTTAAACTTGTCAATTTACCTTCTAGATTTAAACCAACAATGGCATCTATCGACCCTTCAACGATAGCAGACGCTTCTCTTCTAGCCTCTGCTAGTAACTGGCTCCGGTTTGCGTTTCGGTAAAACGTTAACAGTAATACCCCCGTAAAAAGAATTATCAAAATTAATAAGCTATAGGTCATGACCCGCTTTTCATTTATTACTTTATCAACGTATTGCTTAGCCACTAAAAGATTAAAATTGATAAAGCCATAGCTTTTACCTGGTCTTGTTTGTACTTTTTCTGAATGAACATAAAACTGCTGAGTTGTTGGTGAAGTTGCAGTGACTAAATATAGCCCTTGGTGCTGAACAGGCTGATCGTACACTGACTGCCATGTAATAGACGGATCTAAGTCTCTCGTGAATTGATACCCTTCATAAGGGTGATAAATAAAATCTCCCTCTGAACTGCTGATCACTAACTGAGAATAATCAAAAATAGTTTCTTTTAGCTTCTGTATTAATGGGGTGGCATTTACATTCATGATTAAAAAAGCAAAACGCTTTCCTTTATCACTGTATATGGGTATAGAAAAACGCAACATGGGTTTGTAAGGAAACACTACCTCGCCAAACTCTTTGTTTAGCGACATAGGCGACATGTATATTTGGTTCACTTCTAATAATGAACTTGGCAAAAAATAAGGTTCTGCACTTTTCGCTTGTAAAGAATAGTCAGGTACAGCTTCTACTGAAGCGCCAACACGTTGCACACGAATTAACTCTTTTCCTTCTGCGCTCACAGCTATTATGCGCAGCTGTTCAACCGCAAGATTGTTCTCCATAAAGCCTATAAAAATGGTTTCAAGCCGCTCCTTCCATTGCTGATAGGTTGTACCATCGTAGGGGTCAATTCCATCATTAAAATGAGCCCGAGGTAGGCCAGCTATAGGGGGCGTTGAATATAAAAATCGTAAATCAGATTTCGACTGCAATATCGAAGATGTGAGTATTTTCTTTAAACGCTGGTTTGTTTCTGTAAACTCTTGATCAATTGAGTTTAACGCATCCCGTTTAACATGCCCCTCGAAAAAGTAGACAGCGATGGCAGCAAAAACGCTAAAAATTAATGAAACAAATAACAAAAACGTTTTAGATGACATTGTGCTTTTATTATCTATATTGAGACTGTTCACATTGCTTCCTTGTTAGTTTATTGGTGATGCTAAGAGCACCACTTAACCAAAACACGTTTTAAGTTTTCGAACTTAATTGGCTTGCCAATAAAGTCGTTCATACCCGCTTCAAAGCATCGCTGTTTGTCTGCTGCAAGCACATTTGCGGTTAATGCCACTATGGGTGTGTGCTTATAGGCAGGTAGTTTTCTAATTTTCAATGTTGCCTCAGGGCCACCCAATACCGGCATTTGCATATCCATAAAAATAATATCAAACGCCCCTATTTCACACTGTGCTATGGCCTGTTCCCCATCATCAGCTAAACTGATCGACTTTATATTAAACTCAGCCAGCATAGACTCGATTACCACTTGGTTAATATCATTGTCTTCAACCACCAGTGCAGTTACATGGGAAAAATCAACGGACTTTTCACTACTCTCTTCAAGAAGGCTTTCACTAATAGCAGGGGTTATGAATGTTCGGGTAACATTAAGCTCAAAATAAAACATAGAGCCTTTATCTGGTTCACTTTCTACTTTTAATGACGAATTCATCAAATGTAACAACTTGCTTGAGATAGTCAGGCCAAGCCCAGTGCCACCGAAGCGACGAGTAATAGAAGCATCTGCTTGAGAGAAAGCGTCAAACAAAGAATCTAGCTGTTCATTGGCAATACCAATACCCGTGTCAGATACACTAAAAGTTACTTTAAACTCATCATTCACTACTTCTTCAATAATGACGTTGAGTAACACGCTACCACGATGAGTGAACTTAATTGCATTGCCTAATAAATTAATGAGTACTTGTTTGAGCCGAGTTTCATCACCTAAAAATATAAAGTCGGTGAGCTCTGGCGTTGTCGTAATAAATAACTCAATACCTTTATTTTCAGCTTGTTGCGAAAATAAATGCGTTAACTCGTTCAACAAGGAGCTTAATTCAATTGGACCTGACTCAAGCTCTACTTTAGCAGCCTCAATTTTACTCAAATCTAAAATATCGTTAATAATAACCAGTAAACTTGCACCTGATGATTTAATGATATTGAGCATCTTTGCTTGCTCTGCCGATAATGGTGTGCGACTTAGCTGCCGAGCCATACCTAAAACACCATTCATAGGAGTTCTGATCTCATGACTCATATTTGCTAAGAATTCAGATTTTACTTTCGCTGTACGCTCAGCTGATTGCTTTGCATCTGCAAGGTCTTTACTTAAAACCCTGAATCGTTCTGCTGCATTCGCTAAAACACCAATTTCATCTTTGCGATTTAAATCATAAATTTTGGCCGAAAGGTCACCACTCAAAAAGTATTTAAAACTAACGGTAAGGCGCTTAATTGCATGCGAAATTTGCAAATGAAACGCAATTGCAAAAGCCACAATATAAATAACAACACCGATCGCAAGGAGCTTTAAAATACGCTCAGAATTTGAAACTGTTTTTTCAGCCTCCGATTTAATTTGTTTTAATCTCGATAAAGAAAGCTCTCTTAGCTGGTTTGATAAGGTACTAAATTCAATAGCATCACCTGCCATAACCACATTGACTAAACTTAAGTAATGACGGTTAGCTTGAATACTTTTAGAGAATTGCTGCTGATAATTAGCAGTAAACTGGGACATTTTATCGAGTGTTATCGCAGGACCTTGAAGCACTTGTAGTTTTTGATTAAGCAAGCCCAGTGTAGTATTCACTTTAGCCCTTTTTGAATAGTCTTTCTTCGATAAAAATTGATACGCATCGTGATGCATTGAATGCCATAGGTTAGTGAGCTCTGCGATACTTAATTTATCTTCTGTATTGATGCTATTTGATTTCAAAGTTTCAAGTTCTGCTATCGCATTGGTGTATATACTTGGTAACACCTGATAGATTAAATGCGCCCTGACCTCATAGCGTTTTGTAAGTACTGCTAGGTTCTCATCGTATCGACTCAAAAGCTCAGACATCGAATCTAAGTAAACCTGACTGTTTGCTTCATTTTGATTAAAATTTATATTACCTAAACGTTTTTTTATACTTTGAAAGTTATCTTCTATTTTATTAAAAACAGACTTACTCCCTGAGTTGCCGTACACAGAAATATCACGCTGCATCTCTACAATGTCTTTATTTATTCTTAAGATACTCACCGCATAATTACTGATACGGCTAATCTCTATAAATGCCGTTTCTATGGTTTTTAATCGCTTATCCATTACAAAAAAACTAGCACTCAATGCTAATAATAATAGCAGCAGCGCCAGCGACATCTTTGCAGCAATTGATTTAGAAAAGATGTTAAGCAATCTAAGCCCTTATGAATTTAACAATTCAAACCATTTATCTAAGCTGTAATCGTAATTAGGCATCACAGTATTCCATACTGCGATATTTGAAAATCGCTGAATATAGCTACCACCATCACGCTTTTGACCCGCTTTTACAGATACCTTTTCATCGGTACCGCGTAAATCTACAACGGCTTCTTTACCCTCATACCAATAACTCCACTCCGGCTTTGACATTAAGGGCTGGCTTCGCTCTGGGTTTGAAATGTAGTACCCTTGCCTTGCGATAAAAGCTCCTGGATAACCAGATAACCACCAATTCATATAATCGTATGCTGCATCTTTTACATGCCCTTGTGTATTGGCTGATAAGCACATAACACCATGCCAAGCTCGGTAGCCTTCTTTTGGAGATGCATAAACCACGGGAATGCCTGCTCCACGACACGCACTCACCCCTGGCGAGAACATACTTTGGATGTTTACTCGTTTTGTTTTCATAAAGTCCACCGATTGTGGAACCGATGTCCAAAAGCCAGAAAAATGCCCTTGTCGTTTTTTTTCTAATAAAATAGCAAAAAGTTGATCAATTTCGGCAATACTCATATCGCCCATGTCATTAAAGGTCATTAGTCCCTGACCCTGCGCAGCAAGGGCCGCATCAAAGATACCTATTGTAGGGGCGTTTACTAGCGCAACTTTTCCTTTGTGTTTTTCATCAAGTAACCAAGCCCATGATTCAGTTTGATAAGGGATCCCTTGCTCTATCACTTGGGTGTTGTATCCGAATGAGTCAACATTATGAACATAAGGCATAAAGCTAATTGCTTTGCTCGGAGTTTGCGATAGCGTACCGTCGTCTTGAACATAAAGCAGTTTATTAGGAGAGTCGCCCGCGCCAAGCTTAGCTTCAGGGACTATTTTTCCGGTTTTTGTTAATGGGTTTATTTCATCCCAATAAACAAGCCTATCTATATCGATAGGTTGAATTGCCCCCGCTTGCCATAAAATATTAATTGAGTCTGACCATTGTTCGTACAAATCAAATGAACTTGGATTTGCTGCTGCTTTTTGTAAAACGGCGGCGCTTCCCATTGGCGTAAACTCTAGGTTAATGCCTAATTCACGCATTGCCCTGCTTCTGAGTTCTTCTTGCAATGTAACATGTGTGCCAAGCACCCTTAATGTGACTTTATTTTTAGCAAAAACATAAGGTGCTTTAAATGCAAGAGTAGAGACGGCCGCGCCAGCTCCTAAACCTTTAAGAAAACGCCGACGGTCAACTGAGTTAGTCATTTGAAGTTCCAACGAATTTATAGTTTTTAAAGTGTAGAATAAATTTCAAAAATTGATTCAAAAGACATAAAAAAGATAAACTTAAGCTCAAACATACTGGTCGTTATTGTGCAACGAGTGTAAAAGCAATTGCGTTAGGCTTTCATAATTCATTGGCTTACCAAGCAAATAGCCTTGCCCTGTGGCACAGCCCAACTCATCTAGTTTGTTTTTTTGCTCAGCCGTTTCTATTCCTTCAGCAACAATTTGAAGATGAAGAGAGTGCGCAAGTTCAATAATCGTTGAAACAATATCAAGCGCTTGCGAATCAGTTAGCATATCACGTACAAATGACTGATCTATCTTCAATACATTTAAAGGAAACAGCCTTAGATACGACAAGCTAGAATACCCTGTACCAAAATCATCAAGGGCAATACTTACTTTCATATTGGCAATTAATTTAAGTTGGTTGACCGCATACTCATAGTTTTCAATTAGCGCTGACTCTGTCACTTCTAACTCTAAATATTTACTCGGTAGCTGAGTTTTCTCTAAAATCATCGCGACTGTGTCTACAAGTTTTGAGTCGGTAAACTGTTTAGCGGAAATATTTACGGCCACTTTTGTCGGCACACCTGCATCTAACCAGCGTTTTGCACTAATACAGCTTTTTTCTAAAACTTGCTCGCCTAACCTAAAAATTAAGCCCGTTTCTTCAGCATACTCAATAAAATTCAGTGGTGATATAAACCCGCCCTCATCATCACTTAAACGAACTAAACTTTCTACGCCAACCATTTCGCCACTACGTAAATCGTATTTAGGTTGATAGTGCACATCAAGGGCGTTATTTTCGAGGGCTTTTCTTAACTTATTACCTACATCAAGGCGTTTATTCATTTCAACCTGTAAGTCTGTGCTGAAATAGCAATAACTATTTGCCGCTTCGTTCTTTGCCTTATACATAGCGGAGTCTGCATGGCGAAGCATTTCTTCAACACAATTAGCATCATCAGGGTAAACACTTATGCCTAAGCTTGCAGAAAGAATATGTTGTTCGCCACCAGAGCGAAATGGCTTACTAATTACATTAAGCACTTGATTTATCAAAGGCTCTAGACTCAAAGAATGTGACTCATGAGGGACAACAAGCGCAAATTCATCCCCCCCGACACGTGCAACTGTAATATCGTTACAAGCAAAGCAATCTAAAGAGTGGCCAATATGAGCAATAATTTCGTCTCCAATATGATGGCCTAACGCATCATTTATAAACTTAAATTTGTCCAAATCGAGCAGTAATAAACTTAGCTTAGTGTCATTAAAAGAGGCTCTGGCAATACCTTGAGTTAATCTATCATGCAGTAATACGCGGTTTGGTAGTGAGGTTAGTTGATCATGATGAGACAAGTACGTCATTTGAACCGACATAGCGAGCGTTTCACTAACATCTTGAAAAACCATAACAGCACCGCATTGTTGTTTTTTTTCATTTAAAATTGGTGCTGCGCTATCTTCAACTCGGTGTTCAACCCCTTGTTTACTCGTTAGTTGCGTGTTTATTGCCATCGCCACAGGGCGGTTTTCCTTTAGAGCAACAGTAAGTGGATTTATTGAAGGTGTTTTTGTTGTGGAGTCAGCTAATTTCATCACCTCTTCAATATGACGACCCTTTGCAGCAGTTTGAGACCAGCCCGTAAGCCTTTGCGCTACAGGGTTCATATAAGTAATTTGGGCATGTTGATCCGTTGAAATAACGCCGTCTGCTATCGAATCAATTGTGATACGTAAATGCTCTTTTTCAGCAAATAAAGCAGCTTGGGTATTTTGTAAAATGTTCTCTTGCGCTTTAACTTTAACGTGATTTTCTATTCGCAATCGACATAACTTTAAGTTCAGAGGTTTAGAAATAAAATCAATTGCGCCTAAAGATAATGCTGATTCTTCAATTTGTGGATCACCATGTGAAGTAATAACAATAATTCGTAGCTGTTCAAACTCTGGAGTGAATTGAAGTTCTTGTAAAATATCAAAGCCACTAATTTTTGGCATTTCTAAATCAAGTAACAAAACATCAGGTTTTGCTTTATGGATTAACTCCAGTGCTTGGGTACTGTCGTTTAAGGTGATTATGTTACCAACATCTTCTAGTGCGTGTTCAAGTTGTAAAGTGTTAATCTCTTCATCATCAATGATAAGAATAGTGCAATTATCGACCATCTTTTTCCCTCTACTACGTATTTGTACCTGATTAAACATAGTTCGAAAATCAAAAAAGCGGCAACACTTTTTCATTAGAAAAATTAAAATTAAATCCATTTTCATTAACTGCTTTAACTTTCTAAGCCAAAGCCAATTCCTTTTAACTAGCTAAAAGAGCGCTTTGCTTGGCCTTACTCTAAATAGTCTTGCTTCGATGCCGCTTTTAAAAACCTTGGTCAACTGCTTTTTAGAATAATTACTCAAATTAGACTTGCAATTATCACATTTCAGCTTACACTTGTGCGCCAAGTTGGCGTACACCTGTAAGCTAAAGGCGAAAAATGAGAGCGTTATTAAATTCATTATCAAAACATTTATTGCATCATCAGTCATGGAATGGGTATTGGGAGAGTGTGGTTCAGTGCTTTAAACCAGGCTGGCGCGAAGGCTACTTCCGTGCACAAGTAAAACATGTACAGGTGTTTGCTGAACAAAGCATTGAGCTGATTATTGAGCCAGAAAAAGCATGGCCAGTTCATCAAGCAGGCCAGCACATTGCGTTAACAATCCAAACAAATGGACGATTGCTAACGCGTGTGTTTACCATCGCAAGCGAACCACAATTGGCAAGGCAGCAGCGACAAATTCGTTTATTGATCCGCAGCCAAGAAATCGGCGCATTTACATCAAAGCTAACAAATTTGAGGCCAGGGCAATGGCTTAATATTTCTGAGGCTAAAGGCCAGTTTGTTATGCCAAATACCGCGCGTTCTTTAATCATGCTTGCCGGTGGCTCAGGCATTACGCCATTTATAGCCATGCTTAAATCTTTACCTGCAGATAGCAAACACACTATTACCCTGCTTTATTATGCAAAGCCAAACAGCCACTGGCTTAAAGATGAGCTTGATCAACTAAAGCAATCACTGAGCAATTTTGATTATCACTTACTTGAGCGCAACAAAGATGGCGATGCGACGACATGGCTGACAACAAACGCGCATAAACACTGGTTAGTCTGTGGCCCAGCTGCTTTGTATAAGCAAGCAGCCGCTTTAGCTAAGCAATTAAATACGCCAATCGACAGTGAGCATTTCAGTGCAGTCCCTGCTGCTGTAGTAACCTCTGATAAGCACGATTTAACACTCACTCATCAGGGCAAAACATTCACGATTGATAACCAACAAACCTTACTGACCCACTTACAAGCGAATAAGCAACCTGTGACAGTTGGCTGTGGTATGGGGATTTGCCATCAATGCCAATGCGTCAAAAAGCAAGGCATCGTGCGTGATATTCGCACCGGTGAGCTCTCTGATAGCTCAGAGCAGTTAATTCAACTTTGTATATCGCAACCAGTCAGTGACGTGGAGTTATCAGCATGAACACAACAAAAACAGTCAATTATGAAAAATTAGCCGCTCAACTCGATAGCGTTAAAGCAGATGTAAAATCAAAACTCGGTGAACAAGACGCGAAATACATTCGCCGCGTTATTGTTTGCCAGCGAGTGTTTGAATGGAGTGGCCGAATTCTATTAATGCTAGGCTTTATTCAGCCTGTTTTATGGCTCGTGGGTGTGCTTAGTTTAGCCACTGCAAAAATCCTCGATAACATGGAAATTGGCCACAATGTGATGCATGGCCAATACGATTGGATGAATGATAAATACATAAATTCAAAGTCTTACGAGTGGGATATAGCGTGCGATGGAGCTAGTTGGAACCGTGTTCACAACTACGAGCACCACACCTATACCAATATTATTGGTAAAGATCGCGACTTCGGTTATGGATTACTACGCTTATCGAATGACTTTCGTTGGCGGATAAAAAACCTGTGGCAATTTGTCACTTACCTATTGCTCAGTGTGCTGTTTCAATGGGGGGTGTCGTACCATGAAATGGCTGCCGAGCGAGTATTTTTTGGCAAGAAAAAAGATGACCGCGATTACAAAGTACCGCACGGTGAACTGAAAAAGCGCTTTTTTAGTAAAGGGGCACGCCAACTATTGAAAGACTATCTGCTCTTTCCAATGCTTGCTGGGCCTTTATTTTTGTGGGTTTTAACAGGCAACCTAGCGGCTAATTTATTACGTAACCTCTGGACCTCAACCATTATCTTTTGTGGGCACTTTACCGGTGAAGTTGAAACATTTAACCAACAAGACTGCGAAAATGAATCACAAGGCCAGTGGTATTACCGCCAAGCGTTAGGCTCATCAAATATCAAAGGGGGTAACCTGTTTCATGTAATGACTGGGCACTTGAGCTATCAAATAGAACATCACTTATTCCCAGATTTACCCGCAAAACGCTACCGCGAAATTGCCCCTAAGGTGCAAGCTATCTTTAAAGAGCACGGCATCCACTACAATACCGGCGGCTTCTTTCGCCAGTACTTTTCTGTCGTAAAACGAATTGTGCGCTACTCTTTTCCGTAATTGATAAACGCCAGTGCATAGCGCTTAATGCTGATCAGTTAAGAATATTTTTATGATCACTTGACTGATCTTTTCATAGCTTCAAAATCCGATATTAGAAATAATATCGGATTTTTTATGTCTCTAATTCAGCACTTCGATGATATGTCCTC